>NZ_JBSIBZ010000056.1:0-63283 GCF_058245575.1 Streptomyces sp. UF-297
CCCCGCCCCCCCCCCCCCCCCCCCCCCCCCCCCCCCGCCGCCGGCCGATCACGCCTTGGTCTTCAGCGAGCTGAGGTCGTGCGCATAAATCCCCACCGCATGCGCGATCACATCGACATTCGTGTCGAACAGCTTCAGGTCCAGGTTGGACAGATCGTCACCCTTGCCGTGGTAGTTCGGGTCGTACGCCACCCCCGCCTTGCCGCCGAACTTCTCCGCCTGCTCCTTGGTCTTGATGCCCTCGGCGCCGGTGTCCGTGCCGCCCGCGGGGATACCGGCCTCGATGAACGGGCCGTAGTCGGAGCGGCCGTTGAAGTCGCTGCCCTCGTGCGGCTTGCCCTTCTTGTCCAGGAAGTCGGTGATCAGCTTCTCGATCTGCGCGGAGCCCTCGGGGCCGGGGCCCGAGCCCTCCTTGTCCGAGTCGTCGCCGTCGTAGACGAACTGGACGCCGTTCGGGGAGGCGATCATGTCGAAGTTGAGCGCGACCTTGATCTGCTTGCGCTGCTTGTCGGTGAGCGACTTCACGTAGTGCTCGGAGCCCAGCAGGCCGATCTCCTCGGCGGTCCACCAGGCGAACCGCACCTTGTTGGTGGGCTGCTTGTGGGACTTACGGGTCTCCTTGGCGAGCTTGAGGGCGACCTCCAGCAGACCGGCCGAGCCGGAGCCGTTGTCGTTGATGCCCGGGCCCGCGGGCACCCCGTCCAGGTGCGCGCCGAGCACCACGGTGTTGTCGGCGTCGCCGCCCCTGGTCTCGGCGATCACGTTCGGGGTGGAACGCTTCTGCGCCTCGGTGGCCACATCCAGGTTGACCTTGACCTCGCCCTTGGCGAGCTGCGCGGCGAGCGCCTCGCCGTCGGCCCTGGAGATGCCGGTCGCGGGGATGTGCGCACCGGACGGGTCGCCGACCGTGCCCTGCGCGGGCGCCTCACCGGAGTGGTTGTAGAGGATCAGGCCGGCCGCGCCCGCCTTCGCCGCCACGGCCTCCTTCTCCGCGAAGGTGCACTCGCCGCGCTTGACCAGGGCGATCTTGCCCTTGAAGTCGGTGCCGGCGTAGTCCTCCAGCTCGCAGCCGGGCGTCTTGTCCACGCGGGCCGCGGCGAGCGGGGCCTGGAGGCCGCCCTCGGGGGTGGACTTGCTGAACTTGTAGGCCGAGGTCTTGATGTCCCGGGCCTGGGAGCCGAGCACCTTCAGGCTCTGGCGCAGCGTCTTGGACTCGTAGATGTCGAAGTTCTGGTACGAGACCTTGTAGCCGGCCTTCTTGAGCAGCTTGTAGACGTACTCGGCGGAGGCCTGGTGGCCGGGGGTGCCCGCGGCGCGGTGGCCGCCGTTGGCGTCGGCTATCTCCTGGAACTTCTCCAGGTGGCGGTAGGCGCTCTTGCCCGAGGCCTCCTTGACCAGCTTCTTGGCGAGCTTTTCGGCCTTCTTCCGCTGGTGGTGCTCGCCGTGCCCGTACGAGGCCGCCTCGGCTCCGGCGGGGGAGGCGGAGGCCAGCAGCAGGGGCGCGGCGACGGCGGTGGCGGCGAGCGCCGCGAGGGCTCTACGGCGGTGGGGTACGCGCACGGGGGTCCTTCCGGGCAGGGGGCGGCCAGGGGTGACGGCCGCCGCGAATGCGGTGCGCACGGCCCAAGATCGGCCGTGATTGGTAGGGACCGTAGTGAGTTCGTGCAGGTCGGAGAAGACTTCATGGACGACTGATACAAGAACGCCATGTTCCTGCCACCACGAATCGTGGTAAATGGGAGATGTGCCGGGTGCGCAGGAGCACGGTGCGCACCCTGAGGCGTGGGGAAGCCGTGGGAGGGGAGGGGACTTGACGTCATCGCTGTCCCTGGTCGCGCTGCTGCCCGAGGCGGCGATCGGGATCGGCGTACGGATCGCGGACTGGCGCGAGGCGCTGCGGGAGACGGGCGCCCTGCTCGCCGCGAGCGGAGCCGTCACCGGCGCGTACACCGGCGAGATGATCGAGGCGGTCGAGCGCCACGGCCCGTACGTCGTCATCGCCCCCGGCCTCGCCCTCGCCCACGCCCGGCCCTCCCCGTCCGTACGCGCCCTGGGCCTGTCCTGGCTGCGCCCCGCCGAGCCGGTGGAGTTCGGCAGCCGCGCCAACGACCCCGTCCGGCTGGTCGTGGGGCTCGCCGCCACCGACCACCGGCGGCACACCGAAGCGCTGGCCGCGCTCGCGACGCTGCTCGCCGACCCCGCGACCAGGGCGGCCCTGGAACACGCACCGGACGCGACCGCGCTCCGGGACCTGCTGCGCCGCCACGAGCGGCCCACCGACCAAGGAGTGCGGCGATGACGTATGTGAAGGTTCTGGCGGTCTGCGGCATGGGCATCGGCACGAGCGTGCTGCTGAAGATGAACGCGGAGAGCGCGCTGTGCTCGCTCGGGCTGGACGGCGAGGTGGAGGTCGCCGACATCGGCACCGCGCGCGGCGCGGCGGCCACCGCCGACCTCGTCCTCACCTCGGCGGAACTGGCGGGCGAGTTGCGTGAGTTGTCCGTCCCCGTCCTGTCCGTCACCAACTTCATGGATACGGCGGAGATCGCCGGGCGGATCTCGCAGGGCCTGGGCATCGCCTGACGGGCGCGCGAACGCCACCGCAGCACCTGCCAGCACCCCCAAGCACCCCTCGCCCCGGGAGGCCGCTTTGCACTGGCTGCTCACCGCCGTCGAGTTCGTCGTCCACCAGATCCTGAGCGTCCCCGCCTACCTCATCGGACTGATCACCGCCGCCGGTCTGACCGCGCTGCGCCGCTCGGCCGGGCAGATCGTGGGCGGCGCCCTCAAGGCGACCCTGGGCTTCCTGCTGATCGGCGCGGGCGCGAGTCTGGTCGTCGACGCGCTGGCGCCGCTGGGCGTGATGATCCAAGGCGCCACCGGCGCCCACGGGGTGATCCCCACCAACGAGGCCATCGTCGGTATCGCGCAGGCCGAGTTCGGGTCCCGGGTGGCCTGGATCATGATCCTGGGCTTTGCGCTGAGCCTGCTCCTGGCCCGGCTGACGCCGCTGCGCTATGTCTTTCTGACGGGCCATCACATGCTGTTCATGGCCACCCTGATCACCATGGTCATGGCCGCGGTCCGGCTGCCCACCGCCGTGGTCGTCCTGGTGGGCGGCGTGGTGCTGGCCGTGATGCTGGTGGCGATGCCGGCCCTGGCCCACCCCTGGACCCAGCGCGTCACCGGCAACAACACCCTCGCCATCGGCCACTTCGGCACCGCGGGCTATATCGCGGCGGGTGCCACCGGGCAGCTCGTCGGCCGGCGCAGCCGCAGCACCGAGGAGATGAAACTCCCCGAAGGCCTGCGCTTCCTGCGCGACTCGATGGCGGCCACCGCCCTGTCGATGGTCCTGGTCCACCTCGTGGTGGCCGCCGTCTACCTCGCCTCGGCCGGGCCGGCCACCGCCTTCAAGGCCTTCCCCGCGCCCGCGGCCGACGGCGGCGACTACATCATGAAGTCCGTGATGCAGGGCCTGCAGTTCGGCGTCGCGGTCGCCGTCATCCTCTTCGGCGTCCGCACCATCCTCGGCGAACTCGTCCCCGCCTTCCGGGGGATCGGCGAGAAGGTCGTCCCCGGCGCCGTGCCCGCGCTGGACGCCCCGATCGTCTTCCCCTTCGCCCAGAACGCCGTACTGATCGGCTTCATCGCCAGCTTCGTCGGCGGCATGCTGAGCCTGGCCGCGATCGCGGTCCTCTTCGGACCCGCCTTCGGCCTGGCCCTGGTCCTGCCCGGCCTGGTGCCGCACTTCTTCACCGGCGGCACGGCAGGGGTGTACGGCAACGCCACCGGCGGCAGGCGCGGCGCGATCGCCGGCGCCTTCCTCAACGGCGTACTGATCACCTTCCTGCCCGCCGTACTCCTCGGCGTACTGGGCGAGTTCGGCACGGCCGACACCACCTTCGGGGACGCCGACTTCGGCTGGCTGGGCACCCTCACCGGATACGCGGCCAAGGCGGGCCCCGTGACGGGCGTCCTGCTGATCCTCGCCATCGCCGCCGGAATCCTCGCACTCGCCGTCCTCGTACAAAAGCGCGTGGTCGAGGCGGGCTGGGACCCGGGGGCGCGACGGGACGCGGCGGCTGACGGCGCCTCGGATGCCGGTGCGGACGCGGGCACCTCCGGTAGCGCCCCGGGCACCGGTACGGGGGACGCCGCGGACGGCCCCCGGCGGCGGCCGACGGCCGGGAACGGCGGGCCCGACTGACGGTGAACGGCAGGTGTCCGCACCGTCCGTATATGCACTGGTGCCGGGTGTTCTTCACGTGACACGATGCGGCTGCGGATCGGGGGCCCCGGCGTGTACCGGGGGCGGTCAAGAGACATGCGGGCGGCCCGGGTTCGTAGTGGAGCCAGGGTGTCCCAGGGCGGGTCGCGGTGCGGGGCGGGGCCATGGGAGGGGTGGGTGTGCGGGCTTGCACAGGAGGCTGTCGCAGCGCTTCGGGCCGCCCTGACACCGGTGCGAAATCCGGCCATTCACGGTACGCGCGCGACCCGGCGCATCGCGAGGTACCCCTGGTGCGCCGACGCCCCGCTCCGACGGCCGCGCACCGCCTTGAACCGACACTCCGACGGCCCGGTGCGCCGGATCCGGGCATGTATCGCGGGGCGCGCGGCGTTACAGGAATCAGGGCCGCGGAAAACAGCACCGCAGAGGCCGGCACCACAGGCAGGCGCGTCTCCCGCGTACCCGTACCACCCGTGTCACCGACAGCGGCACAACTCCCAGGCGGGGTGGCCCGGTACGGGGGTCCGGGGCGCCTCCCGCACAAGGGGCGGCACCGGCCCGCGTGACCGGTGCCGCCCTGCGCGGCCTCACCCCGTGGGCACCCCGCCCCGCCGTGCCCACAGCCCCCGCGTCTAGAGTCGAACGCCATGCAGAACTCCGCCGGGCCGGGCTCCACGCCTGCCCCTCTCGACATGACACCTGCACTCGACGACCCGTACGCCGCGTACGCGCGCCTGCGCGAGGCGGGGCCCGTGCACCGCATCACCGGCACCGACGGACGGCCCGCCTGGCTCGTCACCCGCTACGACGACGTACGCCAGGCGATGGCCGACCCCCGGCTCTCCCTGGACAAGAGCAACGCCAAAGAGGGCGTCTACCGGGGCTTCGCGCTGCCCGCCGCGCTGGACGCCAACCTCTTGAACATGGACCCGCCCGACCACACCCGGGTGCGCCGCCTGGTCTCCAAGGCCTTCACCCCCGGCCGCGTGCAGAAGCTGCGCGAGCCCGTGCGCCGGGTGGCCGACGAACTCCTGGACGCCATCGAGCCCGCCGGGCGCGCCGATCTGCTGTCCGCGTATGCGGGCCAGCTGCCCATCATCGTGATCTGCGACCTGCTCGGCGTGCCGGAGCGGGACCGCCGCGACTTCCGCGCCTGGAGCGACGCGCTGATGACCCCCGACCCCGCCCGGCCGCACCTGATGAAGGAGGCGATCGGGCCATGCTGGCCTTCTACACCGGCCTCATCGCGGCCAAGCGGGCGAACCCCGGCGACGACCTGCTCTCGGACCTCATAGCGGTCCGCGACGAGGGGGAGGGGCCCGAGGGCGGCGACCGGCTCACCGAGGACGAGCTGACCTCCCTGGCCTTCCTCATCCTCCTGGCCGGGTACGAGAACACCGTCCACCTCATCAGCAACAGCATTCTCACCCTGCTGCAGTCCCCCGAGCTGCTCGCTCGGATGCGTGCCAATCCGGCCGAACTGCCTGCCTCCGTGGACGAGTTCGCCCGGCACGAGGGACCGGCGGCGCTGGCGATCCGCAGGTTCCCCACGGAGGACCTGGAGATCGGCTCCGTACGCATCCCGGCAGGGGAAACGGTGCTGCTCTCGCTGGCTTCGGCCAACCGCGACCCCGCTCGGTTCCCCGACCCCGACACCCTGGATCCCGACCGCGACACCTCCGGGCACCTGGCCCTGGGCCGGGGCATCCACTACTGCGTGGGCGCACCCCTCGCCCGTATGGAGACCGAGACCGCTCTCACCGCTCTGATCAGCCGTTTTCCCGGACTGCGGCTGGACTTCCCGGCCGAAGGACCGCAGTGGCGCCGCACGATACGCGCACGTGGCCTGATCTCACTCCCCGTCGCCTGGGAATCGACAGACGAACACGTTTTTGACGCATAACCGTTCCGCCGTGCGGTAAAAAGGTTCTGAGACCCGCCCGGTGTGCATCCCCCGTCGCACCGGGCGGGCTCTTGTGTTGCGTGGCAACCGACCCCGTTCCGGACCCGTAACCGGTCCCGGACCAGCGGCGACCGAGCACGCCCCCGCGCGTCAATGCGCACGCCCGCGCCGTGTGCTTCGGCCGTCTGGCGCAGTCCCCCCTGCGCGCCCCGGACACCGTTCTTAGCGTGTCAGGCATGGCATTTGACACGTTTTTGTCCCGGCGGTCCGGCCTGCTGGCAGTGATCGCGGCGACCGGGGTCGGGCTCGCCCCCATACCGGCTCTCGCCCACGCCGAGGATCTGGCGACCGCTCAGGTCCCCGCGGCCCAGGACGGCGTACGGGTGGGGGCCGGGCCCGGCGTGCCGCGCCTGCCCGGCGGCCTGTCGGCGCTCTCGTGGGCCGTCACGGACCTCCGCACGGGCCATGTGCTGGCCGCCAGGAACGTGCACCGGCGGCTCGCCCCCGCCAGTACGCTCAAGGCGCTCTTCGCCGTCACCGTGCTGCCGAAGTTCTCCCAGCACACCGTGCGCAGGGTCAGCGCGCGGGACCTGGCGGGCATCGGCGCGGGCAGCAGCATGGTGGGCATCCAGGCGGGCAAGCGGTACAAGGTCGCCGACCTGTGGCGCGGGGTGTTCCTGCGCTCCGGCAACGACGCGGTCCGGGTCCTGGCGAACATGAACGGCGGCTGGGCCGCCACCGCCAGGGAGATGCAGGCCAAGGCGCGTCAGCTGGGCGCCCGCGACACCTGGGTGAAGTCCCCGGACGGGTACGACGCCTGGGGCCAGGTCTCCTCCGCCTACGACCTGAGCCTGATCGCCCGCGCCGGGCTGGCCAACGCCGACTTCGCCCGCCACTGCGCGACCGTACGGGCCCGCTTCCCCAGCAGCGGCGGTCCCTCCTTCGAGATCCAGAACACCAACCGGCTGCTGGTCGGCACGCGCGGGCTGCCGCGCTACCGGGGGCTCATCGGGGTGAAGAACGGCTACACCAGCCACGCGGGCAACACCCTCATCGTCGCGGCCAAGCGGGGCGGCCGCACGGTGCTGGTCACGGTCATGAACCCGCAGTCCGGCCGGTCCAACGCCGTCTACAAGGAAGCCCGTTCGCTGCTGGACTGGGGCTTCGCGGCGGCGGGCAAGGCCCGTCCGGTAGCCTCGCTGCGCGCCGCGGCCACCGCGAACGAGGCGTGGCACGACGGGCGCGGCGCGGCCCCGGCCCTGGCCACCGGCCCCGACGCGGGCCAGGGTGGCGCCCCGGCCGTCGCGGCCGGAGCCCCGGCGACGGGGGCCGACAGCTTCGACCCCGGCACCTTCGGGGCAGCGGCCCTCGACCCCGGCGCGCCCGAGTCCCTGCCCCCGCCGCAGGAACGCTCCCTCGCCGCGCCCGAGTCCCTGGCCCTACCGCCGGAACGCTCCCATGCCGCACTGTGGGCGGGCGGGGCCGGAGCGGTGGCCCTGACGGCGGGCGCCACGGTCGCCTGGCGGCTGCACGCCCGCGGCAAGGCGGCAGGCCGCGGGGACCCGGCACCCTCGCGGGACTCCTAGCGAGCCCGGCTGTCCCCTCCCTCCCTGTCCCTCTCTCCCGTACGCGCGGCGGGAGGGAGGGGAGGGACAGGACACCGTCACCCGCTCCCCAACGCCCCTACTGACTCTCCTCGCACAGCCTGGGCGCCTCACGTTCGGCCGACACGGGCTCCACCGGCGCCGCCCCCGCGCTCTCCAGCCGCCCCGCCAACTCCCGCGCCCACTGCACCAGTCCCGCCACATCGACGGCGTACGGCGACGACTCCTGGTATCCCCGCACGTTCTCCGTGCCCCTGCGCAGCAGGGCGGCGCCGCCCTTGGCGTTGCCGCGGGCGGCGTGGGTGAGGCCCACGGCGAGCTGGGCCAGCCCGCGCCACAGTGCCTGTTCGGGCTCGGGCGCCGCCTTCCACGCGTCCTCCAGCACCTCGTGCGCGTGAAAGGGGAGGCCCGAGTCCAGCAGTTGCTGCGCCTCGGCGAGGGATTCGGCGGGTGTGCGCAGGATGCCTTCGGGCTGGCGGGCGACGCCGGACGCGCCGTACGGAAGGGGCCGGCCCAGGCCGTCGCGCGGCCGGGCGTTTCGCGCCCGTCCCTCCGTGTCCCGGTCCCGGCCGCGCTCTGCCGCCGTAGCCCGGTCGCCGTCGGCCGCCGCACCGCAGTACGCACAGCGGCCGCCCTCACCCGCCTGCTCCCGCACCCGCCCGCACTGCGCGCACACCTGCCCCAGCCAGCACGCCGGATCCCCGCCCTCGTCACGCCGGGGCGTCCCCTTCATCTCACCCTTCATCTCACTCACCCCTCGATTGTGCGCCGCACGCCCGCACGGCGGCGTATCGGGGGCCGGGGCAATACGGCTAGGGCACTGCGGCGGGGGAGGAGGCGTCCGGTACGCGCAGGGTGGGGGTGCCGGTGCCGTCGGCGGGGGCGGACCAGACGTCCGAGGTGCGGCCCGAGCGGCCCGGCAGGGCGTAGGCCAGGGTGCGGTCGTCCAGCCAGGCGGCCTGGTCGTCGACGCTGTGCTGTTCGGCGACCGGGTGCTCCCGCATGGTCCGCAGATCCAGGACGTACAGCCGCCAGGGGTCGCGGGCCCCCTCCCGTACCCGCTTCTTGAAGGCGATGCGGGTGTTGTCGGGGGACAGCGAGGGGCACTCGACGTTGCGGCGCAGCACCCGGGCCGCCCAGCGGCGCATGTCGCCCTCCACGAGGTAGGTCCGGCCCTTGGTCGAGACGGTCGCGTAGAAGCGGTTGTCGTCGCGGGCGAAGGTGACGCCCCAGTAGTTGACGTCGGGGGAGTGGTAGCGGCGGCCGTCGAGGGTGAGGGGGATCTGCTCCATGTTCTTGACGAGGTAGCCGGTGCGGGTGTCGAGGATCGACGTGCGGGTGGAGAAGGAGGAAGTGGCGTAGGAGTCACCGGTGGCGAACATGGTCCACGACAGCATCCGCCCGGAGGCCGAGACCCGGGCCCGGTTGGGGATGCCTGTCAGTGCGATACGCCGCTTCTCGCGCAGCTTCCCGTCGAGCACCACCGCATAGGACTTCGGCGGGATACCGGCCCGCCGCTGCAGACACAGCCCCGTGCCGCCCGCCGCGTAGAACCGCTCGCAGGCGGGCCCTCCCGTGGTACGCCGCCCCGCCCCGGAGGCCGCGAGCCGTGCCACCCGCCCGCTCCCCTCGCCCGTACTGCGGACGTACAGCGCCCCGCGCTCCAGCCCGAACGAGGAGACGGCATCGACGGGTTGGGCCCGCCGCACGGCGCCCACGGTGTAGACGACGGCGACGGCGGCGAGCACGGCACCCGCCACCGCCACGGCGACGACCTTGGCCCGCAGGGACGGCCGCCGCGCCTCCGTGGCCTGGGCGTACGGCGACGGTGGAGCGTCGGGCGGGGGCGGCGAATCCGGCGCGGTGGCGGGCGGTGGGGGATCGGCGGGGTGCGCCGGTGGTGACGCCGGGGGTGCGGGTGGTGTCGGGGTGGCACAGGGGTGTCGGGGGAGCGGTCCGGGCGGGGGTGGTGGCTGAGGTGGCGGGGTCATGCGGGGGTCCCGTGCCTTTCGGGAGGGCTGTGGTGGGGGAGGCGGCGGGGGAGCAGGGCCGCGGCGCCGGCCAGGGCGGCGGTCAGGGCGACGGCGGCGGCGATCAGCGCGGGGCCGGTGCCCCACAGCGTCCAGGCCGCGCCGAACCCGGCGGCGGCCAGCAGCCGGGCCAGCGCCTGCGCGGTCTGCAGCAGCGCCATCCCGCTGGCCCGCCGCGCGGCCGGCAGCGCGGGCCCGGCCAGTGCCATCAGCACCCCGTCGGTGGCCGCGTAGAAGACACCGACCAGCAGCAGTACGCCGATCAGCAGCGCCGGTCCCGCGCCCTTGGCCAGCAGCAGGACGTACGCGCCGAGCAGGGCCACATGACCGAGGAGGAAGGGGACGCGGCGTCCGATCCGGTCGCCGAGCCGGCCCGCCGGGACGGCCAGCAGCAGATACACCGCGGCGGTTCCCAGCGGCAGCAGCGGGAACCAGCTCACCGCGAAGTCCAGCCGCCGCTGCAGCAGCAGATACACGAACGAGTCGCCGATCGTGGCCGCGCCCAGCAGCGCGGCGGCGGCCAGCACCCGCCGGAAGGCGGCCAGCCGCAGCAGGTCGCGGACCTTGCCGCGCGGCTCCGCCGAGGCCTGCCGGGCGTGTCCCGCCGCCCCCGCCCGTACGGCGAGCGCGTCCCGGCCCGGTACGAAGGCGACCAGCAGCAGTACGCCCAGCACCCCCACGCAGAAGCTGACGACGAAGACGGCGTCATAGGCGTCCGCGGTGGCCCACAGCAGGGCGAACGCCGCGAGCGGCCCCAGCAGCGCGCCCGTGGTGTCCATCGCGCGGTGCACGCCGAAGGCCCGCCCCAGCGTGTCCGGCGGGCTGCTCAGCGAGATGAGCGCGTCGCGCGGCGCGGTCCGTACCCCCTTGCCGATACGGTCCGCCGCCAGCGCCGCGCCGATGCCGAGCGTGCCGCCGCCCGCGAGCAGCAGCCCCAGGCGCGAGAGCGCGGACAGCGCGTACCCGCCGCCGGCCACGAGCTTGTGCCGCTGCCCGCGGTCGGCGAACTGCCCGCCCACCAGCCGCACCAGCGCGGTCACTCCGTTGTAGAGGCCGTCCAGGAAGCCGAACTGCAGGGGAGAGAGCCCCAGTTGGAGGACGAAGTAGAGCGGCAGCACCGCCGTGACCATCTCCGAGGAGATGTCCGTGACGAGGCTGACCGCGCCCAGGGCGAGCACCGGCCCGGCGACGCGGCCGCGCGTCAGCTTCGTGGTCGCGGCGGCCGCGTCCGTGGTGGCGAGATACATGCGCCGGGTGCCTCAGTGGCACTCGTAGGACGGGCTGCTGTCCTTCGTCGACCCGTCGGTGCCCACCAGCTTCCACGAGAAGCCGTTGTCGGCGAAGTCGAGCCGCACCACACCGAAGGTCTTGGTCAGCCGCTTCTCGCTGTTGGGCTGCACCTCCTCGATCTTGTACGGGCTGGCGCCGCCCATGCCGCCGAGGATCTCCACGATGCCGGCCGGATCGGCCTTGCCGTCCGGGTTCTGCGGCGCGAACCGCTCGTAGTGGTGGTCGTGCCCGTTGAGCACCAGCTCGGCCTTGGCGTCGTACAGCAGCTTCCACACCGGCCTGCTGACCGGGTCGTTGCCGTGCTCGCCGGAGGAGAAGAGCGGGTGGTGCCAGTAAGCGGCCACGCACTTCTTGGAGTTGGCGGCGAGGTCGGACTTGAGCCAGCTGATCTGCGCGGAGTCGTCGAAGCTGTTGGAGTCCAGCGCGACGAAGTGCCAGTTGCCCTGGTCGAAGCTGTAGTACGGCTTGCCCTTGGGGTAGGCCACCGACCCGAAGTAGGACTTGTACCCCGCGAGCGCGCCGGCCGGGTCGTAGGTCTCGTGGTTGCCCGGGATGGGCCGGGTCCTGCTCTTGAACGCGCCCCAGGTCTTGTCGTAGTAGCGCTGGAAGTCCTTCAGCCGGGCGTCGTCGTACTGGTTGTCGCCCATGGTCATCACGAACGCCGGGTCGAGCTTCTGCACCAGCGCTGCCGTCTTCGGGTGCACACAGCTGCTGCTGCTCGCCGTGCACTGCTCGGCGATGTCCCCGGCGGCGACCGCCGTGAACGCGACCGCCCCCACCCCCTGCCGCGCCCCGTCCGGCGCCGCATCGGCCCGCCCGGCGGGCGACCACAGCAGCACCCCGCCCGTCAGCGCGAGCGCCGCGCCGACGGCGGCGGGTATCCCGAACCGGGGATTTGTGAGCAGGGGTTTCCTGGTACACGCGCTGTCCGGCATGTCCGTCTCCCGAAGTGAGGGGTGGGGAGGAGCTGTCCCGATGCATCCTGGCTACTCGCCATGAACGCGTCAATATCCCCGGCCGAACTTCTGTTAGGAAACTTTCCTACCCGAACTGCTGCTGAAACAGGGCCACTTCGGGCCCGGGCGAGGCTAGGCCCGCAGGGTGTCCTGCGGGCCACCGGCAGATGACCAATGGGGGTCGGCCGCCGCGGGGAGCCTCAGACCGTACGGATTCCCCGGCCCGCCCACTCCGGTGCGGCTTCCATCAGGGCGGCGAGGCGGGCGCGCACGTCCTGCGGCAGGGGGGCCGAGCGGCCCGATGCCCGGTTCACATGGAGGGCGAAGATCTCCTCGGTGGCCACGGGGGTGTCAGGGGCGTCGGCCACGAACATCTCGTGGGTGAAACGGAGCTTCTTGTCATCCACCCCCAACACCGCTGTGCGCACCAGGAGTTCGGCATCGCGCGGGACCTCGCGCAGGTAGCGGACATGCGCCTCGACCGTGTAGAGGGAGCAGCCGGTGCGGGCGCGGTAGGCCGGGTCCAGTCCGGTGTGGTCCATCAGGGCGTCCGTGGCGAAGCCGAAGACCAGGACGTAATAGGCCTCGCTGAGATGGCCGTTGTAGTCGATCCAGGAGTCCTGGACGGTCTGACGGAAGGGCGGGAGCGCGGTGGGCGGCCGGGTCATCGGCGGTCCCCGCCGAGGCGGCCGGTGGCGCGCAGCACCTCGATGACGCCGCGGTCGCGCTCGGCGACGAGGTCGGCGTACGTACGGCCGTCCGCGGCCTCCTCGCAGCCCGCCACCATCGCGTCGCGCAGCGGGCGGTCCAGCTCGGGGGCCTCCAGCCGGGTCCAGGGAGACTTCAGGGAGGGGCCGAAGTGGTCGAGCATGTGGGCCATGCCGCCCTCGCCGCCCGCGAGCGCGAAGGTGAGGCAGGGGCCCATGAACGCCCAGCGCAGGCCCGGGCCTTCGGTGATCGAGGCGTCGATGTCCGCGACGGTGGCCTCGCCGTTGGCGACCATGTGCAGCGCCTCGCGCCACAGGGCTTCCTGGAGGCGGTTGGCGATGAAGCCGGGCAGCTCGCGGTCCATGGTGATCACGGACTTGCCCGCGATGCCGTAGAAGCGCGAGGCCCACTCGACGGCCGCGCGGTCGGTCCGCTCGCCGCCGACGACCTCGACGAGGGGGATGAGGTAGGGCGGGTTGAAGGGGTGGCCGACGACGAGCCGGGCCGGGTCGGCGGCCTCGGTCTGCATGTCCGTCATCGGGTATCCGGAGGTGGAGGAGGCGATGACGGTGCCGGCGGGCGTGGCCGCGTCCAGCTCGGCGAGCAGGGAGCGCTTCAACTCCAGCTTCTCCGGGGCGCTTTCCTGCACGAAGTCGGCGTGCGCGACGGCCTCGGCGAGGGTGGGGGCGACGGTCAGCCGCTCGCGGGAGGCGCCGTCGGCCAGGCCCATCTCTTCGAGGGCGGGCCAGGCGGCGTCGATCAGGCGGCGCAGGCGGGACTCGGCGTCGGGGGCCGGGTCCCAGGCGGTGACGTCGTAGCCGCGGGCCAGGAAGTGGGCGGCCCAGCCGCCGCCTATGACTCCGGCGCCGATGCAGGCTACGTGGCGTACGGCCTCGGGGGAGGTGCGCATGGGGACTCCTGGGGTGGGGTGCGGTCCGGCGGTTACTTCAGGCCCAGGCGGGCCCGCGCCTGGGCGGGGGTGGCGACCGTGGCGCCCAGCAACTCCGTGATCTGGACGGCGCGTTCGACGAGCTGGGCGTTGGTGGCCTTGACGCCCTTGCTCAGGTAGAGGTTGTCCTCCAGGCCGACGCGGACGTTGCCGCCCAGCAGGATGGACTGCGCGACCCACGGCATCTGCATACGGCCGAGCGCGAAGCTGGCCCACTGCGCGCCCTCGGGCAGCATGTTGACCATGGACTGGAGGACGCCGGGGTCGGCGGGCGCGCCCCACGGGATGCCCATGCACAGCTGGAAGACCGTCGGGTCGTCCAGCAGTCCCTCGGCCAGCAGCTGCTTGGCGAACCACAGCTGACCGGTGTCGAAGATCTCCAACTCGGGCCGTACGCCCAGCTCCTGGATGCGCCGGGCGCCCGCGCGCAGCATGTCGGGCGTGGAGACGTACAGGTTGGAGCCGTCGCCGAAGTTGAGCGATCCGCAGTCCAGTGTGCAGATGTCGGGGAGCAGCTGCTCGACGTGCGGCAGCCGCTCCAGGCCGCCGACCAGGTCCGTACCGGGCAGGTGGGTCAGCGGGTCGGCGGGGTCGATGACGAGGTCGCCGCCCATGCCCGCGGTGAGGTTGATGACCACGTCCGTACCGGTGTCCTTGATGCGGCCCACGACCTCCGCGTACAGCCGGGGATCGCGCGAGGGGGCGCCGGTGTGCGGGTCGCGGACGTGGATGTGGACGACGGCGGCGCCCGCCGCGGCCGCCTCGACGGCCGAGGCGGCTATCTGCTCGGGCGTCACCGGGACGTGCGGGGAGCGGCCCACGGTGTCGCCCGCGCCGGTGAGGGCGCAGGTGATGATGACCTCGTTGTTCACGGCAAGTTCCTTCCAGGGGTGGGGAGTTCGGGGTTGCTTACGGGAGTTCTGGGCTTCTTGCGGGAGTTCGGTGATGGCTTACGGGCGTTCGGCGGTGGCCTCCGCTTTCGCTTCCGCCTCCGCCTTCGCTTTCGCTTCCGCTTTCGCTTCCGCCTCCGCCTTCGCTTTCGCTTCCGCGTCCGCGGCGAGTTCGGACTCGACGAAGGCCAGCAGCGCGGAGTGCATCGAGTCGGGGCTGGTGCTGTCCGGCGCGGTGGCCAGGACCTGGGTGGCCAGGCCGTCGATGAGGGCGGTCAGCCGCAGCGCCGCGGACTGCGGGTCCACGGCCCGGAACACCCCCTGGCGCACCCCGCGCGCCACGACGTCGGCGACGGTCGCCCGCCACTGCCGGTAGTAGTGCTCGTGCAGCCGGCCGACCGCGGTGGAGCGGGCGGCCTGGGCCCACAGGTCCAGCCAGACCAGCCACTGACGGCGCTGCTGCTCGGTGCGCGGGGTCTGCAGCGCGATGAGGTGCAGCAGCTCGGCGCGGGCGTCGGCGGCCTCGGCCGGCCCCGCCGCGCGCCGGGCGGTGTCCTCGTCCATGCACCAGCGGACCGCGGCCTCCAGCAGCTCGTCCCGCCCGGGGAAGTGGTAGTGGACGGCGGCGGTGCTCGTACCGCAGGCGGCGGCGATGTCGGCGACCCGTACGGAGTGGAAGCCCTGCTCGGCGATCAGGCGGACGGTCTCCCGCACGATCTGCAGCGGTCTGCCGCCCTCGGGGACGGCCACCGGGTCCTTCTCGCGCGCCGGGCGGGCCGGGGGAGCGGGCCGCCCGGCGGCCGAGCCCAGCAGCCAGCCCGCGTCGGCCCCGCCGATGTCCGCGATCCGGACGATCTCGGCGACGGTGAAGCGGCGGGTGCCGCCGAGCGACCTGGACAGCTTGGAGGGGTCCATCACGATCCGCCGGGCGAATTCGCGGCGGCTGACGCCGAGGGCGTCGATCACCTGCTTCACACGGTCGGTCACATCGCCCGAGGTGTCGGCGACCCGGGCCGCGGGGGGTTCCTCCATGGGCCGCGACCGTAGCAGCGTGTTGAGATCATCGCAACGCAGGAGATGTGGGTGCGGATTAAAAGAGCAGCTCGCAGGCGCAATGAGGATCAGTGTTGAGCACGTACTGATGATTGGGTCAGGGTGGCGGCCCGGGGGTCCGCCGGGCCGTGCGGCCCGGGCTTCAGGACAGGCCGCACGGGGCGGGAATGTGGCACAGTGACGGCATGGCTGACCGGGGAGCGAAGCCGCCCGCCGGGCCCGTGCCGGACGACTGGCCCGCCCACCCGGACCTGACCCTGGCCCTGAACGGCATGGGCGGCTTCGACTGGGACCTCGACAGCGGGCTCATGCACATGGACGCCTCCGCTCTCAAGGTCTTCGATCTGCTGCCGGAGGAGTACGACTCCCACCCGGCCACCCTGGCCTGCCGCGTGCCGCCCGCCGAGGGCGCCCGGCTGGACGCGATGGTCTCGCACGCCCTGAAGGACGGCAGCGACTCCTACGGCATCTACTTCCGCATCCGCCGCCGCGACGGCTCGCAGCGCTGGACCCACACCCACGGCAGCATCCGCCGCGACGCCACCGGCAGGCCGCGCCGCATCATCGGCGTGGTGCGCGACGCGAGCCAGGACTACGCCCAGATCGCGGGGCTCCTGGAGGCGGGCGAGGGGCGCCGCCGCCACACCAGCGTCGTGGAGCGCACCACCGCGGCCCTCGCGCACGCCAGGACCGTCCGCGATGTGATCGCCGTGCTCGGCGACGACCAGGGGCTGAGCCGGCTGGGGGCGCAGAACGTCATCGTCGGGCTCGTGGAGGCCGGGCGGATCCGGCTCGTCTCCGAGGGGCAGGCGGGCAGCTTCGTGCCCGACCACGAGCTGACCCGCATCGAGGACGAGTTCCCCATGAGCGAGGTCGTGCGCACCCTCGCGCCGCGCTTCGTCGGCTCCCGCGCGCAGTTCGCCTCCCGTTACCCGCGGCTGTGGCCGCACATCCAGCCGCTGGCCATCGGCTCCGCCGCGTATCTGCCGCTGATCGCCCAGGCCAGGCCGATCGGAGTGATCGGCCTGTTCTACCGCGAGGAGAACGACTTCAGCGCCCAGGAGCGCAACCTGCTGGTGGCGCTGGGCAGCAGCATCGCGCAGAGCCTGGCGCGGGCCATGCTCTACGACCAGGAGCACGACCTGGCCGAGGGGCTGCAGCAGGCCATGCTGCCGCGCCGCATCCCCGACGTGCCCGGGGCGCAGATCGCCGTCCGCTACCGCTCGGCCCGGCTGGGGCGCGACATCGGCGGCGACTGGTACGACGTGATCCCGCTGCCCGACGGCCGGGTCGCCGCGGTCATCGGGGACGTACAGGGCCACGACACCCAGGCGGCGGCCGTCATGGGACAGCTGCGGATCGTGCTGCGCGCCTACGCCACCGAAGGCCACACGCCCGCCACCGTCATGGCCCGCGCCTCCGCCTTCCTGCGCGAGCTGGACACCGACCGCTTCGCCACCTGCACGTACGCGGACGCCGACCTGACCACCGGAGCGGTGCGGGTGGTGCGGGCCGGGCACATCGAACCGCTGCTGCGGCACAGCGAGGGCATCTGCCGGCGACTGCCGGTGCCGGGCGGCCTGCCGCTGGGGCTGTCCGCCGAGTTCGGGCGCATGGACTACCCCGTGACCGAGGTGCAACTCGCCCCCGGGGAAACGTTGTTGCTGTGCACCGACGGCCTGGTCGAGCAGCCCGGCACCGACCTGGACGACGGGATGCGGCTGCTGGCCGCCGCGGTGCGCCGCGGACCCCACGACGTGCATCAACTGGCCGACCGGCTCTGTGAGTTCGCCTGCGAGCGGTCCGGCGAGGACGATATGGCCTTCCTCCTGCTGCGGCGGGTGGGCGCACCGGCCCCGCAGTCCGCGGGGCGCTTCCAGCAGCACATCGCCCCGGCCGACCCCGAGGCGCTGTCCGCCGCCCGGCACATGATCCGCGCGGCGGTACGGGCCTGGGGCGCGCGGGAGCGCTCGGAGGAGATCGAGCTGGTCGCCGACGAGCTGATCACCAACGCCCTGCTGCACACCGACGGCGCCGCGGTGGTCACCATCCGCATGCCGCGCGGCGCCGAACGGCGGCTGCGGCTCGAAGTCGCCGATCTCTCCAGCAGCTTGCCGCGGCGCCGCGAACCGGGCGAGTCGGGAGTCTCCGGGCGCGGACTGCTGCTCGTGGACCGGCTCGCGGACGTGTGGGGTGTGGAACCGCGAGGCAGCGGAAAGTGCGTATGGTGCGAGTTCGACTGCCCTTGAGGTGTCCTGCGCGCCGCCGGGGTGCCGGTCGGCGGCCCGACGGCGAAGTGAGGACCTGCCCATGGAAGCCCGCAACGGCGAACAACCGGTCGACGCACGGCAGTTGACGGCATGGCTCGCCGCCGAAGGGGTCCGCCTACTGGCCCTGACCGGCGTCGACAACGCGGGCATCACCCGGGTCAAGGCCATCCCCACCGCACAGCTCGCGCACGCCGCCGCCCGCGGCGTGGGCATGTCGCCCGTCTTCGACGTCTACACCGCCGACGACTCCATCGCCGCCACCGAACACCTCGGCGGCCCGGACGGCGACCTCAGGCTCGTACCCGACCTGGAGCGGGTGACCGTCCTGGCCGCACAGCCCGGCTGGGCCTGGGCGCCGGTGGACCGCTTCGACCAGCTGGGCACGCCCTACCCCGCCTGCCAGCGGCAGTTCGCCCGCCGCATGGCCGGCCGGGCCGCCGCCGAGGGCCTGGAGGTGCGCATGGGCTTCGAGACCGAGTGGGTGGTCGTGCGCCCGGAGGGGGAGGACGCGGACATCGGCCCGGAGCCCGCCACCACCGCGCCCGCGTACGGCATGACCCGCGTCGTGGAGCTCTCCGACTACCTCCGCGACACCGCCGAGGCGCTGGCCGCCCAGGGCATCGACGTCCTCCAGATCCACCCCGAGTACTCACCCGGGCAGTTCGAGGTCTCCACCGCGCACGCCGACCCGGTGCGCGCCGCCGACGACGCGGTCCTGGTCCGCGAGACCGTGCGCGCCGTCGCCGGGCGCCACGGGCTGCGCGCCTGCTTCTCCCCCGCGGTCGTTGCCGGACAGGTCGGCAACGGCCGCCATCTGCACCTGAGTCTGCACCGGGACGGTGTGAGCCTGCACCGCGCCACCGGCGCCGAGTTCGGCCTGGCGCCGCAGGCCGTCGCGTTCCTCGGCGGTGTGCTGGCCGCGCTGCCCGCGCTCGCCGCCATCGGCTGCCCCTCGCCCGCCAGCCGGCTGCGGCTGCTGCCCTCCCACTGGGCCGGGGTCTACCAGTGCTGGGGAGTGGAGAACCGGGAGGCCGCGCTGCGCCTGATCCTGGGCGCGCCGGACGACCCGGACGGCGGGCACGCCGAGGTCAAGTGCCTCGACCCGGCCGCCAACCCCTACCTCGTGGTCGGCGCGGTCCTGGCGGCCGGGCTGCAGGGGATCGCCGCGGGCGACCGCCTCCCGCCGCCGGTGACCGGCGACCCGGCCGCGCTGACCGTACGCGAACGGGCCCGCCGCGGCATCGTGCGCCTCCCGCCGGCCCTGGCCGAGGCCGCCGACCACCTGGAGGCATCGCAGCCGCTGCGCGAGGCGCTGGGGGAGGTGCTGCACGGCGCCGTGCTGGCGGTACGCCGCGCCGAGGCCGCACAGTTCGCCCAGAGCGGGCCGGAGGAGATCGCCGACGCCTTCCGGTGGCGTTACTGATGCCGGACACCGAACCTGTGCCGCCCTCTGAAGGGATGCCACAACTCGATCTGGAAATCCCGCCGTTGGTGGACCACCACTGCCACGGCGTGGTCCGCCGCGCCCCCTCGCCCGCGGCCTTCGAGGCGTATCTGAGCGAGTCGGACCGGCCGCCCGCGCCCGGCACCACCTTCTTCGACTCCCAGACCGGCTTCGCGCTGCGCCGCTGGTGCCCGCCGCTGCTCGGCCTGGAACCGCACTGCCCGCCCGACCGGTACCTCGCCCGCAGAAGGGAGTTGGGAGAGGCGGAGGCGCGCTCGCGGCTGCTGCGCGGCACCGGCATCGGCAGCTACCTCCTGGACACGGGGCTGCCCGGCGACCTCACCGGAGTGCGCGAGACGGCCGAGGCGGGCGGCGGCACGGGCGGCGAGATCGTACGGCTGGAGCGGCTGGCGGAGACCGTCGCCGAACGCGCCCGGTCCGCCGAGGAGTTCACCGAGCACCTGGCGGCCTCGGTGGCCGGGGCCGCCCGTACCGCCGCCGGATTCAAGAGCGTCGCCGCCTACCGCCACGGGCTCGCCCTGGCCCCCGAAGCGCCCGGCCCGCACGCGGTCCACCGAGCCGCCCGCGCCTGGACGGCCTCCGGCAGCCGCCGCCTCACCGACCCGGTCCTGATCCGCCATCTGCTCCACCTGGCCACCGCCACCGGCCGCCCCCTCCAGCTCCACACCGGCTTCGGCGACCCCGACCTGCGCCTGGATCACGCCGACCCGGCCCTGCTCACCGACTTCGTCCGGGCCACCGCCGGCCTAGGCACCGACGTGGTGCTGCTGCACTGCTACCCCTACCACCGCCAGGCCGCCTACTTGGCCGCCGTGTACCCGCACGTCCACGCCGACATCGGCCTGTCCCTGACCCACACCGGCCCCCGGGCCGCGGCCGTGCTCGCCGAATTCCTGGAACTGGCGCCCTTCGGCAAGCTGCTGTTCTCCACCGACGCCTACGGCCTGCCCGAGCTGTACGTCCTGGGCAGCGCCCTGTTCCGTACGGCCCTGGGGGACGTACTCGGCGGCTGGGTGCGCTCCGGCGCCTGGTCGCACGCCGACGCACAGCGGGTCGCGGCGCTGATCGCGGCCGGCAACGCCCGTCGTGTGTACGGCCTTACGGAGCCGGGCGGCTGACCCGGATCCGGCCAAAACCTACGCGCTGGTCCGCCCCGTGGCGTGATTAACTCTCCCGTGACCGATATAGATGCATCCTCCAAGAGCCGGACCGGGCGCCGCCTCCGCGTCTTCGCCGACCTGACGCCGCTGCGCACCAGCGCGCACTACCGACGGCTCCTGTTCGGCAACACCATCTCCTGGCTGGGCCAGCAGATGACCGCCCTCGCGGTCTCCCTCCAGGTCTATGCCATCACCGGATCGAGCTTCTCGGTGGGCCTGGTCGGCCTGTGCTCACTGGTCCCGCTCGTCGCGTTCGGGCTGTACGGCGGCGCCATCGCCGACACCGTGGACCGCCGCAAACTCGGACTGGTCAGCGCCGCCGGAGCCACCGCGCTGTCCGTCGTGCTGGCCGCCGCCGCGGTGCTGAACATCCGCCAAGTAGGCCTGCTGTACGCGGTCGTGGCCCTGCAGTCCATCTGCTTCGCCATGAACGCCCCGGCCCGCTCCTCCATGATCCCCCGGCTGCTGCCGCCCGAACAACTGCCGGCCGCCAACGCGCTCAACGCGCTGACCAGCAACCTCGCGCTGATGGGCGGCCCCATGCTGGGCGGCGTCATCGTCGGGCTGTGGAGCTATCAAGCCGCCTATCTCATCGACGTGGTGGCCTTCAGCGCCTCCCTGTACGCGATGTGGCGGCTGCCGCCGATGCGGCCCGAGCGCGAGGGCGACGGGCCGGCCCGGCGCGCCTCGGTCCTGGACGGGCTGCGCTTCCTGGCCACCCGCCCCAACATCCGTATGACGTTCCTGACCGACATGGCCGCCATGGTGCTGGCCCAGCCGCGCGCCCTGTTCCCCGCGGTGGCCGCGCTGTGGTTCGGCGGCGACGCCAAGACGGTGGGCCTGCTGGTGGCGGCCCCCGCGGTCGGGGCCGTACTGGGCGGGCTGTTCTCGGGGTGGCTCGGCGGCATCCGCCGTCAGGGGCTGGTCATCCTGCTGGCCGTGGCGTCCTGGGGCGCGGCCGTCGCCGCGTTCGGGCTGGCCAGGGACCTGTGGCTGGGGCTGTTCTTCCTGGCCGCGGCGGGCTGCGCCGACACCGTGTCCATGGTGTTCCGCACCACCATGCTCCAGGCGGCCACACCGGACGAGATGCGCGGCCGCCTGCAGGGCGTGTTCATCATCGTGGTCGCCGGCGGCCCGCGCCTGGGCGACTTCCTCGCCGGCTCGGTGGCCTCGCTGGCCTCCCCGGCCACCGCGGTCATCGGCGGCGGTCTGGCCTGCGTCGCGGTGGTGGCCGTCCTGGGCCTGAGCCGCCGCGACTTCGCCCGCTACGACGCCCGTACGCCACGGCCCTGACCGCGCGGGTGAGGCGTGCGGGCCGGGCCGCGCGGGCCGGGTGGCGGATCGCGGACACCGCCGTGGAGGCGCGCAGTTCGCTCCTTGTTAGCCTCCAACACATGGAGACGCAACGACAGTTGATGTGCGCCCAGATGCCGTCGGGGGAGCAGGTGAGCGACCTCGCGGTGCTGGAGGCGGACGGCGGCCCGCTGGTGGTGTGTGCCGACTCCTCCAACGACGCCTGGACCTGGGACCCGCTGCGGGACCTCTGGCGCCGGCGGCCGCTGGCCAGGGCGTACGAGGAGGAGCCGGACGCGCCCAACGACGTGGTGTGGGTGTCGGCCGGTCGGCACGACGGGCGGGTGGTGCTCGCCGGGGGAGGGGAGCACGAGGGCCTGGCGCTGTGGGACCTGGACAGCGGCGAGCTGATCAAAGGGGCCTGCGTCGACGATCCCATCTGGTCCATCGCCGCCACCGAGGTCGAGGGCCGGCTGACCTTTGTGACGGGCGGGGCCTCCTTCCCCGCCCTGGACGTGTGGGGACCCTCCCGCCAGGACGAGCCGGAGCAGCTGGTCAACGACCACCACGACGGGATCGCGGCGCTGGCCACCGCGCACCTCTGCGGCCGTCCGCTGGTCGCGGCGGGCGGCTTCGACGCGCTGGTCAGCGTCTGGGACCTGGCCCGCGGCGAACACCTGGCCTCCTTCCGCGCACAGGACGGGGTGGCCCGCGCGGTCGCCCTCACCCGCGTCGGGGACCGCGCGGCCGTGGTCGCGGGCGCCGACCCCGGCGAGGTGTACCTCTGGGAACTGGCCGATGGCGGCGCCCAGTTGGCAGGTCCCCTCACCGGCCACGAGGACCGCATCTTCGCGCTCGACGTCGCCACGCCCCACGGCCGCTCCCTCGCCGTGACCGGCAGCGAGGACGAAACCGTACGCATCTGGGACCTCGCCGCCGGCCACCAGCTCGGCGCCCCCCTCACCGGTCACCGCGGCAGCGTCGACTCCGTGGTCACCACCACCCTGCGCGGCCACCCCGTAGCCATCACCGGAGGCCAGGACGGCCACGTACGCGTCTGGGACCTGACGGCGGCGTGACCGGCTCCGCGGACGTCGCGGTGCGTGGTAGCGTCGATCTCTTCTTCGGCAGATCCGGACGCAGTCCTGTCAGGTATCTCATGCACGACCCGCACCGGCGTCTGCCGGACGCACTCGACAACCTGGACGCTGCCTTCGCGCCCTTCGCCGAACTGCCGTTTCCCGTGAGCGGCTGCACGTACTGCTACGGCGAGAGCGACCTCGAAGCCGTGGCCGGGCCCGTGGAGCGGGTGCCGGAAGAGCTGATCTCCGGCGTCGCGCACGAGGCCCCCGGCCATGGGGACGACTTCCCCGGCCTGTACCGCCGGTTGACGCCCCGGATCGTAAGGAGCCTGACTGCCGGCCGGCTCACCGGCGACATGGTCGCCGCCCGTCTGCTCGCCGCCGGCTGGCGGAACTGGCCCGTGCCCGAGCGAAGTGCTCCGGAGGAGGTCTGGCGTGCCTGGTGGGTCTCGGTGCTGCACACCCACCCGGGAACTCGGCACGTCACCGACGTGCTGGACGTGCTCGGGGCCACCACGGGCACCCTCGCTCCCTGGCTGGCCTTGTGGTCGCAGACCCGTACCGAGGCGGCGGATCTGCATCTGGCGGACGCGCTCGACTCCTGGCTGCTCGGGGGGCGCCTCGCCGACCTCCGGCTCGGTTTCGACGACGAGCTGCATGTCACTCCGGAACTGCTTCCCTGGCTTCTCTCCTTGGATGAGGGGCGAATCGGTGCCGCCCAGCTGATGGAGGTCGAGCGCATCGCGCACAGCTGAGCACGCACGCGGGGCCGCTCAGAGGAGTACGGGTGTCAGGTCGGGGTTCTCGAAGCCTTCGTCGTCGAAGGGGTAGAGGGGGCGGGCCACCCGGTGGTGGCCCAGGCGGGTGAGGTGTTGGTCGACGCCGCCGGGAGTGAGGGCCAGGAGCCAGTCGGCGGCCATGGTGTGCAGTTCCGGTTCCAGGTAGCCGATCTTGACGACGACCAGGTCGTAGGTGCGGGGGTCCAGGGGATGGAAGTCGGCGAGGGTGTGGAAGGGGGTACGGCGTTCGGTGAGGAGGACGGTCACGCCGCCGTGGGTGACGGCGGCGCGGCGGCCGCCGGAGTCATAGGCCGGGTTGCCGCGTGTGGGGGTGGGGTCGGGGGCGGCCGGGTCGATCAACGCCGTTACCGTGCCGGTGAGTTCGTACGGGACGGCGTGCGGGCCGGTGCCCGCGCTGACGTGGCCGCCGACCGCGAGGGCCACCTCGGCGCCGGTGCCCGCCGCGAAGCAGGCGGACACCGCGGCGGGATCGGTGATGCCCGGGTGCAGCGCGGTGACCTTGCCGTCGGCCAACTCTTTGTTGGCCAGGAGGCGTTGCAGCATGTAGGGGAGGTCGCCGGCGCCGCCTGCCGTGGGGTTGTCGCCGGAGTCGCTGATGAGGAAGGGGCGCGCGTCGGAGGCGACGGCGCGGGCGATGCAGTCGTCGGCGTCGCCGGTCGGGCCCACGAAGCGGAAGTCGCGGCGCGCCTGCCAGTACCGGGTGGCAAGGGAGTGGGCCTGGTCCAGGGCGAGTTGGGCGTCGTCCGCGGTGACCACGACCGCGGCCCGGCAGCGGGGCTCGTCCGCCCAGGCGTAGCCGACCCAGATCGCCGCGTCCACGATGCCGGGCAGCGCCTCGACCGAAGCCAGCTCGCCGTAAAGGGACTTGGCGGGCTCCAGGCGGGTGCTGGTCTTCTCGCCGGGCAGCAGGACCGGCACCTGTACCCAGGCGCGGTGCGGCCGCCCCTTGCCGGATCTCAGGCGGCCGACGAGGTTGCGGGCGGCCCGCTCGCGGGTCTCCCAGGCGTCCTCGTGCGGCGCCAGTCGGTGGGCGGTGAGCAGGTCGAGCGGCTCGGCGAAGCGCCGCGAGACGTTCCCGTGCAGGTCCATGGCCGCCGAGATCAGCGTGCCGGGCCCGGTCGCGGCCCGTACGGCCTCGGTCAGGTCGGCCTCCGCGTCGTCCATGCCGACCACGCTCATCGCCCCGTGGATGTCGTACACCAGGCCGTCCAGTGGCCCCGACTCCCTTGACTCCCTTATGCGGGCGATCAGTTCGGTCTTGATGCGCTCATAGGCGCTCCGCTCCACCGGCCCGCCGGGCAGGGACACGGCGTGCACCAGCGGCACCCACTCGGCCCGCGCCGTCAGATCGCTGCCGGGGCCGGTCCACCCGTACCGGTCCAGCAGGGCGTCGCCGCGGGTGATCCGGAAGTCCTCGTACGTCGAGCGGTGCGGGCAGAACTGGCTGGACTCGATGGCCATCCCGCCGATGCCGATACGGAGGCGGGGAGCGGAGCCGGGGGCGACGGGGTGGCTCATGGGTGCTCGCTTCCGGTGACGACGACGGCGTGGGGGAGTGTGATGGGAAGGGGGGAGGCGCGGGAGGTGTGGTCGGCCGGGCCTTCACTTACCCGGTGGCGGCCCCGCCCTGGCCGCCAACATGCTCTCGACGGGCGCGAGTTCGCGCAGCGCGGCGTGTCCGGCGCCGAGGAGTCCCGCGTCCGCGCCGCAGGTCGCCGTGTCGATGACCAGCTCGCGGGTGGCGATCGGCAGGCACCGCTCGTACAGCGCCCCGCGCACCGCCGCGACCAGCGGCTCGGCGCGGGACAGGGCGCCGCCCAGGATCACCGCCTGGGGGTTGAAGAAGTTGACGACGACGCCGAGCACCGCGCCGATGTGCCGGCCCGCCTGCCGTACGAGGGTCGTGGCGTGCGGTTCGCCGTTGTCGACCAGGCGCAGGATGTCGGCGGCGGAGCCCGTGCCGATGCCCCGCTCGCGCAGCGCGGCGGCGATCGCGGCGCCGCTGGCCACCGTCTCCAGGCAGCCGATGTTGCCGCAGGAACAGGGGCGTTCGGCCGCGGCGTCCACCCGTACATGGCTGATGTCCCCGGCCGAGGCGCGGGCGCCGCGGTAGAGCCTGCCGTGGCTGATGACGCCCGCGCCGATGCCCCGCCCCGCCTTGACGACCACCAGGTGGCGCAGCGCGGGGTGAGCGGCCCGGTGCTCACCCAGGGCCATGAGATTGGCGTCGTTGTCGACGAGTACGGGCAGGCCCAGCCGGTCGGCGAGCCGGTCGCGCAGCTCGTACAGATGCCATCCCGGCATCCGGGCCGGGGCCACCACCCGCCCCGCGGCGGTGTCCACGGGGCCGGGGAAGCCGATGCCGACGCCGTGCACGGACCGCCCGGCCGCCCGCTGGCGCGCGGCGAGCGCGGCCAGGCGTTCGGCGAGCAGGTCCAGGGCGGGCCCGGGCCCCGCGGTGAGGTCGAAGGCGCACTCCTGGACGTCCAGGCAGCTGCCGGTCAGGGCGATGGCGCCGGTACGGATGTGATGGCTGCCCAGGTCGGCGGCGAGCGCCACGGCGCCGCTGTCGGGGATGCGCAGCAGGCGGGGGCGGCGCCCGCCGCGCGAGGCGCCCTCGCCGTGCTCGGTCAGCAGCCCGGCCGCCACCAGTTCCTGGACGCGGGCGGAGACGGTGGAGGCGGCCAGGCCCAGCTCCCGTACGAGATCGGCGCGGGAGGCCGCGGTGCCGTTGGCGACGAGGTCGAGGATGTGCGCGGCGGAGCCGGGCGGTTCCTCGGCGGCGGTCATGTGCGGATGCCCTTCGCTCGGGACGGTGGGGAGTGCGGAGCGCGACGGCGGAGGTTCCGGGGCGCGGGCTTCATTCGCTGTCCGAATGAAGTAGAGGGTGCAACTGCGCATCAGTAGACATCACTTGAGGACGAGTGCGCCAGGGTCTTGACTTCATTTCGCGGCCGTCCGTACTTTGCTCGCAATCTTCGACCGTTCCACGACTCCGGAGGCGGTATGGGTCTGCGCATGCCACGAATACGCGGGCCGCTGACCGTCCCGGCCGCGGTGAGAGCGCTGCATACGGCCCTGTCCGTCGCCCTGATCGCCGTACTGCCGGCGGGCTGCGGCCCCACGTCCGCCGCCGTCACCGATGTCGGCCCCCGTGGCGGCACCCCCGTCCGGGGCGGTACGGCGACCATGGCGCTGCCGCCCGCCGCCACCCCCAACTGGATCTTCCCGATCGGTGCGCCCGGCTATCTGGCGACGTACAACAAGGCCATTCAGAACCTGCTGTTCCTGCCGCTGTACACGCCCGAGAAGGCAGGGAAGGGCGACTCCCGGCTGACCATGGACAGCCCGCGCAACCTCGCCGGGCAGCCGCGCTTCGGCGAGGGCAACCGCACCGTCACCATCACGCTCAAGAGCGGCTACCAGTGGTCCGACGGGAAGCCCGTCACCACCCGCGACGTGAAGTTCTGGTTCGAGCTGATCCGGCACAACAAGCAGGAGTGGGCGGGCTATTCACCCGGACTGATGCCCGACGACGTGAGTGCCTTCGAGGTCGTCGACGACCACACCTTCCGGCTGCGGCTGACCCGCTCGTACAACCCGGCGTGGTTCACCGCCAATGAGCTGGAGAGCTTCACCGCCCTGCCCAAGCACGCCTGGGACCCCGGCGACGAGGACCCCAGGAAGGTCTTCGCGCGGCTGACCCGGCACGCCGGACAGCTCTCGACGTTCGCCACCGACCCCCTGTGGAAGACCGTCAACGGCCCCTGGACGATCGAGCGGTGGACCACCTCGGGCCAGGTCTCGCTCGTACCGAACCGGCACTACAAGGGCCCCGACAGACCTCACCTGGACCGCGTCGTCCTCAAGCCCTTCACCACCGCCGACTCCGAGTTCAACGTGCTGCGGGCGGGCGGCGTCGACTACGGCTACATCCCGCCGTCCGTCATGGCCCAGTCCGCCCGCTTCAAGGAGCTGGGCTACCGCATCGACCCGTGGGAGGGCTGGGCGATCACCTATCTCGTCCTGAACTTCCACCACCCCACGGCGGGGCCGCTGCTGAGGCAGAGCTATCTGCGCCAGGCCCTGCAGCACCTCATCGACCAGAAGTCGATCTCCGAGGTGATCTGGCACGGCAGCGCGGCCCCCACCCTGGGCCCGGTCCCCGCCGGGCTCATGGACGGCGAGGTCTTCCCGTACGACCCCGGGCGGGCCCGGCGGCTGCTGGCCGCGCACGGCTGGTCGGAGCGGGAGGGCACGCTGCGCTGCACCAGGCCGGGCAGCGGCCGGGGCGCATGCGGCGCGGGCATCCCCGAGGGCAGGGAGCTGCGGCTCTCGCTGCTGTCCCAGTCCGGCTCCACCGAGAGCTCCAACACCATGCAGGAGATCAAGTCCTCCTTCGGCAAGGCGGGCATCGCCCTGGACATCCGGCAGCAGCCGCTGAACACCGTCCTGGGCACCACCGTGCCCTGCGAGGAGAGCGAACCGGTCTGCTCCGCCTGGGAGATGGGCTTCTTCGGTACCCAGGGCAGCTGGTACTTCCCGCCGGACCCCAGCGGCGAGAAGCTCTTCGCCACCGGCGGCCCCTCCAACATGGGCAACTGGTCGGACCCGGAGACGGACCGGCTCATCCGGGCCACCGCCTACTCGGACGACCCCACCGCCCTGCGCGACTACGCCCGCACCGTCGCCCGCCAACTGCCCGTCCTGTGGACCCCCAACCCCGCCTACCAGGTCTCCGTCATCCGCAACGACCTGCGCGGCATCGACCAGAACCCGACGCTCACCCTCGCCCCGCAGGACTGGTACTTCGTGAAGAAGTCCGCGACCGGGCCGGCCACTTCGGGGAAGGGGGGACCGGGCCGGTGATCCGCTTCCTCCTCAAACGCCTCGGCCAGGCCGTCGTCGTCCTGCTGCTGGTCTCCGTCATCGTCTTCGTCCTGCTCCATCTGCTGCCCGGCGGCCCCGCCCGCGCCATCCTCGGGCCCAAGGCGGGACCCGAGGCGCTCGCGCACTTCAACCACCAGCAGGGATACGACCGTTCACTGCCCCAGCAGTACGCGATGTACCTGGGCCGGCTGCTCACCGGCGACCTGGGCCAGTCCTACAAGCTCAACCAGTCCGTCGCCGCCCTGCTGGGCGAGCGGCTGCCCAAGACCGCGCTGCTGGCCGGGCTCGCCATCGCACTGGCCGCGCTCCTCGCCGTACCCCTGGGCATCCTCCAGGCCCTGCGCCGCGGCAAGGTCTCCGACTACCTGCTGACCGGCGCCGCCTTCCTCGCCTACGCCACCCCCGTCTTCTTCCTCGGTCTGGTCCTGATCCTGCTCTTCAGCCAGCAGCTGCAGATCTTCCCCGCCGAGGCGCCACAGGCCGACTCCGCGGCCGGGCTGCTGGCCGACCTGCCCGCGCTCGTCCTGCCGGTGGTCACCACCGCTCTCGGCATCATCGCCGCCTTCAGCCGCTATATGCGCTCCGCCGTCCTGGACAACCTCGGCGAGGACTACGTCCGCACCGCGCGCGCCAAAGGGCAGTCCGGCGCCCGCATCATGGCCCGGCACGTGCTGCGCAACGCGCTCATCCCCCTGGCCACCCTGCTCGGCCTGTATCTGCCCACCCTCTTCAGCGGCACCCTCGTGGTCGAGTCGATGTTCAACTACCCGGGAATGGGGCTGCTGTTCTGGAATGCCGCACAGGGCTCGGACTTCCCCGTCCTGCTCGGCGTCACCCTGATCGTCGGCGTCGCCACCGTCCTCGGCTCGCTGCTCACCGACATCGCCTACGCCCTCCTCGACCCGCGCATCCGGAGCGTGACGTGAGTGCCGTCCCCGCGCCCGCCGACGGTCCGGGCGCCCCCGGAGCCGGCGCGGCCCCCGCCACGCCGGGCCTGGCCCGCCGTACCCTGGCCGTCTTCGCCCGCAACAAGCTCGCCCTGGCCGGCGCCGTCCTCCTGCTGGCCCTGATCGCCCTGTGCTTTGTGGGGCCGCTGCTGCACCCCACCGACCAGGTGCACACCGACCTGACCCGGGCCAACCTGCCGCCCGGCACTCCCGGGCACCCGCTGGGCACCACCGACCTGGGCTACGACATGCTCGGGCGGCTGATGCACGGCGGCCGCACCTCTCTCGAAGTCGGCCTGGCGGCAGGGCTGTTGGCGACGCTGTTCGGCACCCTGTACGGGGCCGTCGCGGGCTACTTCGGCGGGTGGGTGGACGCCGTCATGATGCGTATCACCGACGCCGCGCTGGCCGTCCCCGCCCTGTTCCTCCTCGTGGTCGTCGCCGCGATCGTCACCCCCAGCAAACCCGTCCTCATCCTCATCATCGCCTCCGTCGCCTGGCTCTCCCCGGCCCGCCTCATCCGCGGCGAGGCCCTGGCGCTGCGCAGCCGCGACTACATCCACGCCATGCGGCTGATGGGCGGCGGCTCCGGACGGGCCGTGCTGCGGCACATCGTCCCCAACGCGATGGGCACCGTCGCCGTCAACGCCACTTTTCAAATCGCCGACGCCATCCTCTATGTCGCCTACCTGTCCTTCCTGGGCCTGTCCGTCCCGCCGCCCGCCGCCGACTGGGGCTCCATGCTCTCCTCCGGCATCTCCTACACCCAGGTCGGCTACTGGTGGCTGATCTTCCCGCCGGGCATCGCCATCGTCCTGGTCGTCGCCGCCTTCAACTTCATCGGCGACGGCCTGCGGGACGCCTTCGACGTACGACTGAAGAAGAACTGAGGCCCGCGGCATGACACTCACCACCGCCCCGCCGCCCGGCGCGGATACGCTCCTGCGCATCCAGGACCTGCGCGTCGAGATCGCCGGACGGGGCCGCACCGTGCACGCCCTGGACGGGATCTCGCTCGACCTCGCGCCGGGCGAGGCGCTGGGCATCGTCGGCGAGTCCGGCTGCGGCAAGACCATGACCGCGCTGTCCGTCCTCGGGCTGCTGCCCAGCGGAGGGAAGATCACCGGCGGCCGCATCCTGTACGACGGCAGGGACCTGGCCACCGCCCCCGAGCCGGTGCTGCGCACCGTCCGCGGCAACACCGTCGGCATGGTCTTCCAGGACCCGCTCACCTCCCTCAACCCCACCATGACCATCGGCGCACAGGTCGCCGAACCCCTCCTGCTGCACAGCGAGTTGTCCAGAGCGCAGGCGTGGGAGAAGGCCGAGCAGACCCTGAAGCTGGTGGGCATGCCCCGCCCCGCCGAGCGGATGCGCAGCTATCCGCACCAGCTCAGCGGCGGTATGCGCCAGCGCGTGGCGATCGCCATGGCCCTGGTCTGCGAGCCCCGCCTGCTCATCGCGGACGAGCCGACCACCGCGCTGGACGTCACCACCCAGGCCCAGATCCTGGAGCTGATCGACGAGCTGCGGGCCCGCCTGGGCATGGCGATGATCCTGGTCAGCCACGACCTGGACGTCATCGCCCGGCGGGTGGACCGGGTCGCGGTGATGTACGGCGGCAAGGTGGCCGAACGCGCCGGTGTGCGTGCCCTGTTCGCCGCCCCGCGGCACCGCTACACCCAGGCCCTCTTCGCCGCCCTCCCCGACCGCGCGGCCGGAACCGGCAGGCCGCTGGCCACCATCCCCGGACTGCCGCCGTCCCTGGACCGGCGCGCCGTGGGCTGCCCCTTCGCACCGCGCTGCGGCTTCGCGACCGACCGGTGCCACGCCGAGGAGCCGGAACTGGGTGCGGGGGAGCCGGAGTTGGCTGCCGAGGGCCCGCAGCCGGGTGCCGGGTACGGGCACGCCTTCGCCTGCTTCCACCCCGCGGAGCCCGCATCCGGTGCGGCCGCCGACGTCACCCGGGCCGAGCCGCCCCCCGAACTCCCGCCCGGCGGCGAGGCGTTGCTCGAACTCTCCATGGTCTCCAAGTCCTACCCGCTGCACGGCGGCCCGTTCGCCCGGCGCCGCGCGCACCGCATCAGCGCCGTGTGCGGAGTCACCCTGACCGTGCGGCGCGGGGAGACCTTCGGTGTCGTGGGGGAGTCCGGCAGCGGAAAGTCCACGCTGGGGCGGCTGGCCGTCGGGCTGGAGGCGCCCACCGGCGGCAGCGTCCGCTTCGCGGGCCGCGACATCGCCTCCCTGGCCCGCGGCGAACTGCGCGCGCACCGCCGCAGGGTCCAGCTGATGTTCCAGGACTCCTACGCCTCCATGGACCCGCGGATGCGCGTCGGCGCCGTCCTGCGCGAGCCGCTGGCCATCCAGGGCATCGGCGGCCGGGCCGAACAGGACGTACGGGTAGGGGAGTTGCTCGACGACGTCGGGTTGCCGCGCACCGCCGCCGACCGCTATCCGCACGAGTTCTCCGGCGGCCAGCGCCAGCGCCTGGGGCTGGCCCGCGCACTGGCGCTCTCCCCCGACCTGGTGGTCGCCGACGAACCCGTCTCCGCCCTCGACGTGTCCGTACAGGCACAGATCCTCAACCTCATGCGCGACCTGCAGCGCGAGAAGGGCCTGAGCTACCTCTTCATCTCCCACGACCTGGAGGTGGTGCGCTATCTCGCGGACACCGTGGGAGTGATGTACCTGGGCGAGCTCGTGGAGAGCGGCCCGGCCGCCGAGGTCTTCGCCCGCCCCCTGCACCCGTACACCCGCGCCCTGCTCACCGCCGCCGAACAGCCCCTGGGCGGCGAGCCGCCCTCCGCCGTCGACCCGCCCTCCGGCTGCCGCTTCCGTACGCGCTGCCCGGTGGCCCGCGCGGTCTGCGCCGAGCAGGAGCCCCCGGCGGGGAAGGGGACGGCGCCGGGCCACCTCGTGGCCTGCCACTTCCCGCTGGGGTGAGCGGGCCGTGCGCGGCGGGGCTCAGTAGCGGGTTATCGCGGTCGGGCCCGAGTCCGTGCCGATCGCGATGTGCGGGCGCTGGGAGGGCCTGGCCCAGGACAGGATGCGGGCCATCGCACCGGCCGGTACGGACACACAGCCGGCCGTCGCACCCCGCCCGTTGACATGCAGGAAGATCCCGGCGCCGCGGCCGCGCACCCGGTGGTGGTAGTTGAAGCCGATGACCATCGCCCGGCCGTACTGCGTGCGGTAGTCGGCCAGGCGCTCGGACTCCTGCGCCGCGCAGTCCCGCGGCAGCGGGTCCACCCACCGGTTGTAGGAGGCGGAGCCGTTGTCCTGGCACCACCAGGACGTGGGGCGGATCGCGCGGTAGGGGGTGCGGGTGCCGGCCGGGGCCTTGGCGTTGCCGAAGGCGTACGGCAGGTCGTACAGGCCGGTGGGCGTGGTGTGGGTGCCCTGCTCGCGGGTACGGCCCTCGGCCAGGCCCTTCGCCCCGAAGCGGGCCGGGGCCGAACCGGCCTGGTACCAGCGGCCGTTGCGCCGCTGCCACCAGGTCACGGTGCCCGTGGTGGACCGTACGCCGGGGGCCTGGGCGGTGATGAGCTGGCTGCCGCCGCCGGTGTCGGCCATCCGGGCGGGCAGCGGGACGGCGGAGGTATCGGCGGGGGAGACGGTGGCGGGGAGGGCTGGGGAGGCGGTCAGGACGAGGACGGCCACGGTGGCCGCCGAAGCGAGCGTCTTCAGAGCCATGGGGGAAATGTAGGGGCGGGCGGGCCCGTCCGCCCCCGTCCGTTCCGGTAAAACCACCCCTCGTCCGCTCCGGCCGAGGTGCCGCGGAGGGGCCGTCGGGAGCGCGGGAGGGCAGGACGTCCTGGGCAATTCGGCGGACAATCCGCCGTGCGTCGGGGCGATAGACGGCCCAGACTCGGGTACGGGGGCCGAAGGACCACCTTCGTTCGAACCAGGAGGCCAACCGTGCAACGGCAACCGCACACGCACCGTGACGAGCCGGACGACCGGGCGGTGAGGCTCTTTGCCGCCCTGGACCGCGATCCGGAGCCACCGCGGCCGACCCCGCCCCCCGGGCCCGGCGAACCGCCGATCGGGCCCACACCCCCCGCGCCCCCGCCCGACCCCGCGCCGCCGGGCCCGCGGCCCGATCCGACGCCGCCCGGCCCGCCGCCGGACCCGCAGCCGCCGGTGCCGGGCCCCGACCCGCGCCCGCCGGGGCCGATCGACCCGGTGCTGCCGGACCCCGTACCGCGCCCGCCGGGCCCCGACCCCGTACCCGACCCGTCCCCGGCGCCCCGCCCGCTCACCTGACAGGACAAGGAGGCACCCCCCATGGCCATCGCCACGGTCAATCCGGCCACCGGCGAGACCCTCAAGACCTTCGACGCGCTCAACGTCGGTGAGATCGAGGACCGGCTGGTCAAGGCCCAGGAGGCGTTCCGCGCCCACCGCACCACCGACTTCGGGCGGCGGGCCGCCCTGCTGCGCACGGCCGCCGACCTGCTGGAGGCCGACCAGGACGACATCGCCCGCACCATGACCACCGAGATGGGCAAGCCGCTGACCGCGGCCCGCGCGGAGGCCGCCAAGTGCGTCAAGGCCATGCGCTGGTACGCCGAGCACGCCGAGCGCCTGCTCGCCGACGAGTACCCGGCCGAGGCCGACGTCGCGGACTCCGGAGGCGCCCGCGCCTTCGTCCGCTACCGGCCGCTGGGCCCCGTACTGGCCGTCATGCCGTGGAACTTCCCCCTGTGGCAGGTGATCCGCTTCGCCGCCCCGGCCCTGATGGCGGGCAACGTGGGGCTGCTCAAGCACGCCTCGAACGTGCCGCAGACCGCGCTGTACCTGGAGGACCTCTTCCGCAGGGCGGGCTACCCCGAGGGCTGCTTCCAGACGCTGCTGATCGGCTCCGACGCCGTCGAGGGGATTCTGCGCGATGGCCGGGTGGCCGCCGCCACGCTCACCGGCAGCGAGCCCGCGGGGCGGTCGGTCGCCGCGGTCGCGGGCGACGAGATCAAGAAGACGGTGCTCGAACTGGGCGGCAGCGACCCGTACGTGGTGCTGCCCTCCGCCGACCTGGACAAGGCGGTCCGCACGGCCGTCACCGCGCGCGTACAGAACAACGGACAGTCCTGCATCGCCGCCAAGCGCTTCATCGTGCACACCGACGTCCACGACGAGTTCGCCGCGGCCTTCACCGAGCGGATGGCCGCCCTCACAGTCGGCGACCCGATGGCGCAGTCCACCGACATCGGGCCGCTCGCCAGCGAACAGGGCCGCTCCGACCTGGAGCAACTCGTCGACGACGCCACCCGGCGCGGCGCGAGCGCGCTGTGCGGCGGTAGGCGCCCGCCCGGGACGGCGGGCTGGTTCTACGAGCCGACGGTGCTCACCGGCATCACCGAGGAGATGCGCATCCACCGCGAGGAGACCTTCGGCCCGGTCGCCACCCTCTACCGCGTGGCCGACCTGGACGAGGCGATCGCGCTCGCCAACGACACGCCCTTCGGCCTCAGCTCCAACGCCTGGACCCGCGACGAGGGCGAACAGCAGCGCCTGGTACGGGACTTGGAGGCCGGCGGGGTCTTCTTCAACGGCATGACGGCCTCGCACCCCGGCATGCCCTTCGGCGGCGTCAAGCGCTCCGGCTACGGCCGCGAGCTGGCCGGACACGGCATCCGCGAGTTCTGCAACGCCACGACGGTCTGGTACGGGGCGTAACCCGGCATCCCACGGGGCCGGGCTGCCATCGCCCGGCCCCCACGTACCCGGCCCCACGTACCCGGCCCCCACGTACTGCGCCTTCACCGCTCGTCCGGCACGACGAACTCGCACCACAGGGCCTTGCCCGAGCCGCGCGGCTCCGCGCCCCAGTGGCCGGAAAGCGGCCATGTGCTCACGATAGGCCGGTGTCCTAACCTGCGCACTTTGTCCCACCGGGGGCCGTGAGGCCCCAGCGACGGTCGCGCCGGAGCGCCCGGCTGGGCAGAATGGCGCGTCCCCGGTCGCTGGCTCCGCCGAGCTCGGAGCGTCGGCCCCGTCCGAGTCCGGCCATGGGGCGCAGTCACGCGGCGCCACCACCCCACGGCCTGCCTCGCGGCCCCACCCACGGTCGGCCCCGAGGCTCTACCCCACCGTCTGCCCCGCCGCCACCGGCACCCCCGTCCGCGTGCGGTGCGCAAGTCGTGCCGTGCGGCGGGTGACGTCCACGGTGTAGGCGTCCAGGGTCATCGCCCGTTCGGAGACCTTCAGCAGCATGAAGCCGTGGCTGGCGAAGTCCTGCCAGGCGGCCGGGTGCCCGAAGTGGGCCTTGCCGTCGCCCGTCTTGGCGGAGGCGCCGCACACCACCTGGCGGGTGCCCCCGGTGCGGGCGGTGGGCTCCAGGATCTGCAGCGTGTGGTCGTGCCCGGACAGGATCAGATCGGCCCGGCCGCACACCACCTGCTCGTACAGCTCCTTGAGGTGGATGCCGCTGGTGTAGTGGCCGATCTCGAAGCCGTCGTAGGAACCGGCGCTGCCGTGCTTGCCGTTGTTGAGGTACGGATGGTGGCCGAGCACCACCTTCCAGCGGGCCCGCGAGGCCTTCAGCGCGCCCTCCAGCCAGCGCCGCTGGTCGCGCATGTAGGGGCCGTCCCACCGGTAGTACGGGTCGGTCTGCGTGACGTAGGAGGAGACGGGGGTGGTGTCGAGGGCGAAGAACTCCACCAGCGGCGCGTCGCCGGAGCCTGCCGCGTCGCCGGAGCCCGCCGCGCCACGGGAGCCTTCAGCCGCCCCGGCGGGCAGGGCGACGTTGTAGTAGCGGGCGGGCATGTACCACCGGCGCGAGGTCGCGGCGTAGGCGACCTCGCGGTCCCCGCGCGCCGGATGCCCGCCGCTGCCGGGGATCAGCCCCGAGCAGTCGTGATTGCCCAGCAGCATCAACCACGGTACGTCGATACCGGAGTTGGGCTTCTCGAACTTCTCCTGGAACTCCGAGTCGTGGTCGGACTCGGGCCCGTTCTCGTAGATGTTGTCGCCGAGCCCGACAGCCATCCCCACGCCCTCCCGGCGGCAGACCTGGCGCGCCGCGGCCGCCACCGCGTACTGCTCGTCCTTGCCTGTACCGGCGTCCCCGGTGATCAGTACGGCGAACTCGCCCGCGCCGTTGGGCCGGGAGGGCAGCGGGAAGGCGCCGGGGCCGGCGGCGCGCTGCGCTGCGGCCGCCGTCCCCGCCCCGTACGGCAGCACCGCGAGCGCGGCCCCGGCCGCCATCCCGCCCAGCAACGCACGCCGCCCGACGGTGAACGCACCGGGCCCGGCGGTGCGTTCGGGCGCGTCGGCAGGGGCCGGCGGGGCCTCCCGCAGCCACTGCTCCTCGGTCAGGTCCGCCCTCGGCGGTATGAACTCGTCCTCGCACATGGCTGGTTTTCTCTCATGACCGACCAGTCAGTTGGTGACGAAGCCATGAACGGCCTGTGCACGTATGGGGAGCAGTGGGTGTGGCCGGAAGCCGCCCGCCGGCGAGCAGCGGCCCGGCCGGACCCGGACCTTCACCGCGTCGGCGCGGGCTTCTTCAGCAGCTCGAACAGGGCCAGGTAGTTGTTCGCGCCGAACCCCTCGGTCACCGCCCGCCGGGCGAACTGCCGTAAGTGGTGGGGCAGTTCGGTGTTGACGCCCTGCTCGGCGCTGGTGTCCGCGATGTGCTCCAGCGCGGTCAGATTCATCTCCATGGTGCCCAGGTCGCCGGGGTAGTGGGCCGTGTCGAGGTGCGGTGCGTTGCTGCCGAGGGAGCCGGTCACCACCGCGGGCAGGAACCAGTCCACGATCTCGGCGAACTCGGTGGCCTTCACCCCGGCCGAGCCGACCAGCGCGGTAGCGTGCAGGAACCCGTTCATCGTCGCGTACATCAGCTCCAGCAGCGCGGCGTTGTGGAGCACCGCGAGGCTCGGATCGGCGCCGAGGTAGCGTGGGTCGCCCAGGGCCGCCAGCGTCTGCCGGTGGGTGTCGAAGACGGCCCGGTCGCCGCTGTAGAGAAAGACGGAGCCGGGCTGTGCGACGGCGTACGGCGGCACCATGATCGCCCCGTCGAGGTAGTGGGCACCGCGCTCGGCCGCCCAGCCGACCGCCGCGTGGGCCTGGTGCGGCGTGCCGGAGTTGAGGTTGACCACGGCCCGGCCCGACAGCTCCGCCGCCGCGGGGTCCAGGGCCTCGTACAGGGTGTCGTAGTCCTTGAGGCAGACGATCACCAGCGGGCTCGCCGCGACGGCCTCGGCCGGGGTGGCCGCGCGGTGGGCGCCCTTGGCGACGATCCCGTCGGCCTTGTGCGCGGAGCGGTTCCACACGGTCGTGGGGTGACCGGCCGCCAGGAGCGCCTCGGCCAGCGCCAGCCCCATCGGCCCCAGACCGATGAGGGTGACGGGCGCCTGCCGGGGGTCGGGTCGATCCGCCGCGACCGCCGTGCCGTTCGTCGCGTTCACTGTGTCCGTGGCGCTGCCCGTGGCCCCGCCCGTGATGCTGTCAGCCGTGTTGTTCGTCGAGTTCGTCATGCCGGTTAGGCTGCTGTCTCACACTGATGTGAGAGTCAACTGGACGTGGTGGTCGTCACATGCGTATGGGGGAGTTCTCCCGGCGGACCGGGGTCAGCGAGCGGCTGTTGCGCTACTACGAGGAGCAGGGGCTGCTCCATCCGTCGCGGCGGCCGAGCGGCTATCGCGAGTACGCGGAGGCGGACGTGACCACCGTGCGGGGCATCCGCATGCTGCTGGCCGCCGGTCTGAACACCGCCACCATCGCCGAGTTGATGCCGTGCATGACCGACGACGGGGAGCGGCTGGTGCCGGCCTGCTCCGGCATGCTCCCCGACCTGGACCGCGAGCGGGAGCGCCTGACGGAGGCGGTGGAGGGGCTGCTGGCCGCGCGCGACGCGCTGGACGACATCATCGCCGCCACCCTGCCCACCGCCCCCGCCTCCCCGGAGGCCTGTCTGGCGGCGGGCGCCACGCTACGACCGAAGACGACCCGGCCGAAGACGACCCGGCCGAAGACGACCCGGTCGTAGCGCCCTGACAGCGCACGTAGGGCATCCGGCACGACGTCCCGAACGGCATCCCGTACGCCATCCCGGCCCCGCCCTACCGCCGCGAGAACCACGTGACGATGTTGCCCCCGTCGAACACCTCGCGGTCGGTCACCGCGAAGACGGTGGGGTCGAACTTCCCGTGGAATGCCGGGATTCCGTCCCCCGCGACCACCGGGTAGCTCTTGACGACCAGTTCGTCGATCTCGGGCGGCAGCTCGCTCGCGAGCCGGCCGCCGCCGCACAGATAGATGTCCTTGGCGTCCGCGCCCTCCTCCCTCTTGAGCTCGCGGATCAGTGCCAGCGGGTCGCCGCCGACCACGGTCACCGCCGGGTCGGGGCTCTCCCGGAGGGTGCTGGAGACCACGTACTGGCGCAGGTGTGCGTACGGGCTGGTGACACCCGGGTCCAGCGCGTAGGTGTTGCGGCCCATCACCACCGTGTCGAAATGGGAGTCGGGCGCGTCCGCCACGCCCGCGGCGGAGCGGAAGGGGGGTGTCAACGGCCCGAAGGAACGACGAGCGAAGGGCGGCCCTCGTCGACGCCGCCATCGAGGTGCTGGCGCGGGAGGGGGCGAGAGGGCTGACCTTCCGGGCGGTGGACACCGAGGCCGCCGTGCCCGCCGGCACCGCCTCCAACTACTTCGCCAACCGCGACGACCTGCTCACACAGGCGGGCGCCCGCGTCTACGAACGCCTCCAGCCCGGCGACGAGACGATCGCGCGGCACCGCTCGGCCAAGCGTGACCGGGAGACCTACGCGGCGCTGATGCGCGAACTGGTCGGCCGGATCGGGGGCTTCAGGACCGGCTGTCTGGCGCTGCTCGAACTGCGCCTGGAGGCCACCGGGCGTCCGGAGCTGCGCGAGGTGCTGACCGCGCGGGTCCGCGCCGACGTGGACGCCAATGTGGCCTACCACGAGGAATCCGGCCTGCCGGGCGACGCGACCGCGGTCCGGCTGCTGTACCTGGCCTTCAACTGGCTCCTGGTCGAGCAGCTCACCCTGCCCGAGGTGTTCTCCGAGGCCGAGCGCGAGCAGCTGATCACGGCCGCGGTCGAGCGCATCGTGGCGCCCTGAGCGTACGCATGCGACGGCTCGGCACCGGCCCGTTCCCCGCCGGGAGGAACAGGCTGGTGCCGCGCCGCTCGTTCAGCGCACCAGTCGCCGCAGGGTTCGGCCGCAGTGCCGGGCGTACCACCGCTGCATGACGGGAATCACCGGACCGGCCAGCCGGGTGTACCACCGGTTGGGGGCGCTGAAGGCGGTGACGGTGAACCAGACCGAGCCGTCCGGCCGCAGATCCACGACGAAGGACTCCTCGCCGCACTCGGGGTGGCCCGCCAGCGTCCCGTACGCGAAGCCGATCCGGTCGGGGGCGGCCACGCTCCACACCACCCGGCACGGCGCGACCACCCGCACCGGCCCGAAGCCCAGCGCGCACTCCACGGGCACCCCCGGCGCGGCCTGCCGCGCGCCCGCCCGCACCTTGACGCCCGCCTCGTGGTGCATCCGGAAGGTGGTGACCGCCTTCCCCGCGGCCTCGAAGGCCGCTCGCCCGTGGCCGATCCGCGTCTCGTGGCGCAGGTGGTTGTACCCGGCGGGCAGCGGGGTGCGCGAAGTGCCGCCCTCCTCGGGGTAGTTGAAGCCGCTGGTGCGAAAGGTGTGCGTCATGGTGTCGCCCGTCTCGGAGTCGTCGGCCCGGAAGGAGTCGTGGTGGGGGTGGGCGCCGGTCATGCGGGGGCCTGCTCGTACGCCGTCGGTACGGGCCGGAGGCGGCGCCAGGCCAGCAGGGCGCACAGCGCGAACCCCAGCGCGTTGCCGAGGCCGTGGGTGGCGGCCATCCAGCCCAGGCTCGGGTGCGCGATGCCGGTCGCCTCGCCGAGTGCCCAGCTCAGGGCGAGCACCATGGTGGCGACCAGGACGGCGGCCGAGATGCCGAGCAGGGCGCGTGTCGTACGGTCCGGTGCCGCGTCGCGTACCTCCCGCCAGGTGATGTGTCCCACCAGCCACATGCCGCAGGTCAGTACGACGGCCCCGGCCAGTTCGGCCCAGTCGTCGACGAAGTACCCGGCGAGCACCAGCAGGGTTCCGACGGGCACGCTGAGCGCGGCCAGCCGCCCCGCGGGCCGGTCGGCGACCCGGCACACCAGCCCGGCCATCAGTGCGGCGGCGAACCCGGCGAAGTGGAAGTGCGGCACGGTCAGCGACAGGATCCGCAGATCGAACCCGAACATCTCGTGCCCCGCGCGCTCGGTGACCAGCGCGATCCCGGCAACGGCCGGGGTGGCCAGCGCGGTGAGCGCCGCGATCTCGCGCGGTGCCAGGGAGCGGGTGCGGGCCAGCCGCCGCGGTGCGCGCAGTGCGAGCGCGAGGGTGGCCAGGGCGTAACAGGCGGCGAGCGCGGTGGCGACGGCCCCGCGCGGCAGCCACAGCGCGATCCCGCCGGCGAGGGCCGCGGCGGGCCACAGGCGTCGCAGCCGTTCCAGGCCCGGTTCGTCGAGCAGTGCCAGCCCCATCGGGATCACGACGAACATGCCGAGCAGCACGATGAGGTTCACCAGCACGGTCATGGCATCCATGCGCACTCTCCTCTTGAACGTGTTCAAGTTCTTCGTGTCAGACAGTACGGGATCACTTGAACGTGTTCAAAAGAGGGTGGGCGGGGGCTTCCGGAGGTGCGCCGCGAACATCCCGCGCGCTCCGCAAGCCCCCGCCCGGCGGACCGGCCGTCTGCCTACTCCTCCACCGCCCCGTGCCGCCCGGCCCCCGCCACGAAGCGCGCCGCGCCCGCGGCCGCCTCCTTCAGCGAGAGCCTCCCGTGGTCGAGTTCGCGCGCCATGGCCTGCTCCTCGGGCAGGCCCGCCTGGTCCCGCACCGAAGCGCGGTCGCCGCGCAGACAGGTCTGCGGGAAGCGGGCGAGCTGCGCCGCCAGCCGCTCGGCCTCCGCGCGGGCGTGCCCCGGCGCCACCACGCGATGGGCCAGCCCCATCGCCAGGGCCTCGGGCGCCGCCACCGGCCGCCCGGTCAGGATCATGTCCATGGCGCGGCTCTCGCCGATGAGCCGGGGCAGCCGGACCGTACCGCCGTCGACGAGCGGTACGCCCCAGCGGCGGCAGAACACCCCGAAGACCGCGTCCTCCTCCGCGACCCGCAGATCGCACCACAGCGCCAGCTCCAGCCCGCCCGCCACCGCGTGGCCGCTGACCGCCGCGATCACCGGCTTGCTCAGCCGCATCCGGGTGGGGCCCATCGGCCCGTCGCCGTCCGGGGCGACCCGGTTGCCGCGGCCGGTGCCGATCGCCTTGAGGTCGGCGCCCGCGCAGAAGGTGCCGCCCTCGCCCCACAGCACGGCCACCAGTGCCGACTCGTCCGCCTCGAACGCGCGGAAGGCGTCGGCCAGTCGACCGGCCGTGGGGCCGTCCACGGCGTTGCGGACCGCGGGCCGGGACAGGACGACCGTGGTCACCGGGCCCGCGCGCTCCACGCGTACCGGCGCCTGGCTCATCCGGCCACCTCGTCCGGCGACTTCGCCCGCGCGCGCTCCAGGATCGCGCCCAGGTCCGTGCCGACCGGCAGCGTCCCGAAGGCGTGGCCCCACTCGCCTCCCAGCCGCGAGGCGCAGAACGCGTCGGCCACCGCGGGGTGGCTGTGCCGTACCAGCAAGGACGCCTGGAGCACCAGCGCCATCCGCTCGGCCAGTTGACGGGCCATCAGCTGTGCGCGCTCCGGGTCGGACAGCTGCCCGAGCAGCCCGCGCACGCCCGCCGCGGCCGCGTCCAGCCGCCGGTCGGCGCCCGCTGCGGCCTCCACCTCGGCGAAGTACGCCTCCAGCGCGGCCGGTTCCTTGGCCAGCGCGCGCAGCACGTCCAGCGCGGCGACGTTGCCCGAGCCCTCCCAGATCGACAGCAGCGGCGCCTCGCGGTACAGCCGCGGCATCCCCGACTCCTCCACATAGCCGTTGCCGCCCAGGCACTCCAGCGCCTCCGCCGCGTGCGTGGCGCCCCGCTTGCACACCCAGTACTTGCCGACCGCCAGCCCCAGCCTGCGCAGCGCGGCCTCCTGGGCGTTTCCGGCCTGGGCCCCGTCCAGCGCCGCCGCCAGCCGCATCGCCAGCAGCGTGGCCGCCTCCGACTCCACCGCGAGGTCGGCGAGCACGGACCGCATCAGCGGCTGGTCGCTCAACTCCCGCCCGAACGCCCGCCGGTGAGCGGTGTGGTGCAGCGCCTGCCGCAGCCCGGCGCGCATCCCGGCCGCCGAGCCGATCACACAGTCCAGCCGGGTCATGTTCACCATCTCCACGATGGTGCGCACCCCGCGGCCCGGCTCGCCGACCGGCCAGACCACCGCCTCGTCGTACTCGACCTCGGAGGAGGCGTTGGAGCGGTTGCCCAACTTGTCCTTCAGGCGCATGAGATGGAAGCGGTTGCGGGTGCCGTCCGGCAGCACGCGGGGCAGCAGGAAGCAGGTCAGCCCCTCCTCGGTCTGCGCCAGGGTCAGGAACACATCGCTCATGGGAGCCGAGGTGAACCACTTGTGGCCGGTGATGCGGTACGTGCCGTCGCCGGTCGGCACCGCTCGGGTGGTGTTGGTCCGTACGTCGGAGCCGCCCTGCTTCTCCGTCATCGACATGCCCGCGATCAGCCCCGACTTGGCGAGCGGGGGCCGCAGTCCGTAGTCGTAGGTACGGGCCGCCAGCAACGGCTCGTACTGCGCGGCGAGTTCCGGCTGGGCGCGCAGCGCGGGCACGGCCGCGTACGTCATCGAGATGGGGCAGCCGTGGCCCGGCTCGGCCTGTGACCAGACGTAGAACTTCGCGGCCCGCACCAGGTGGGCGCCGGGCCGGGCCTCGGCCCAGGGCGCGGCGTGCAGCCCGTGCTCCACCGCGACGGTCATCAGCTGGTGCCAGGCCGGGTGGAACTCGACCTCGTCGATGCGGTGTCCGTAGCGGTCGTGGGTGTGCAGCCGCGGCGGCTGCTCCTCCGCCGTCCGGGCCTGCTCCTGCACCTCGGGCGTACCGGCCAGCGCGCCGAGCGCGGCCACCTCCGCCACGCCCCAGTCCGCGTCGTGGCGCCGCAGCGCCTCCAGCAGGGCCGGGTCGTCCGCCGTGCTGAATCCGGTCAACGGCGGTGCCTGATTCATGACTTCATGGGTTTCACGGGTGACGGTCATACCACGGACATTACAGAATTCGGACGAGTGAAGGAAGGTTGTAATACCCGGCTGTCGCGCCACCGCCGACCGCCGCGCCTGCCGCCGCGTCCGGTGGCGGCGAGCTCCGCAACTCCAGCGGCAGGTGCCTGGAGAGCGACAACTCCTCCCCCTTCGACGGCGTCCGCGCCCGCATCTGGTCGGACTACGGCCAGGGCGACGCGTTCCCGTATCCGGCCCCCATCCGCGACTGCGACCCCCACCCGCTTTCCGCGGCGCGCTTAGGATCTGCTCCAGACATGAGAGACGACACCGACACCCCGGCAGGCGGCGCGGCACTGGGCCGGGGCGGGGCCGCCGAGGGCGAGGCCGCGCCCGGTGCCCTCGCACTGCGGCCGCTCACCGCCCGCTCCATCGTGCTCAGCACCCTGCTCGGCCACCACCCGCCCCGGCTGCCCGTCCGCGCCCTGGTCCGCGTCGGTGAACTCTTCGGCATCGCCGAGGGCACCGTCCGCGTCGCCCTGTCCCGCATGGTCGCCGCGGGCGATCTGCGCCAGCACGAGGGCGCCTACGCACTGACCGAGCGGCTGCTGGAGCGCCAGGCCCGGCAGGACGAGAGCCGTACGCCCACCACCAGGCCCTGGCGCGGCGACTGGGAGATCGCCGTGGTCACCACCGCCGAACGCCGCCCCGCCGCCGAACGCACCGCGCTGCGCCAGGCCATGGCGGGGCTGCGGATGGCCGAGCTGCGCGAGGGCACCTGGCTGCGCCCGGCCAACCTGGAGCGGCCCCGCCCGCCCGTGGCCACCTTGCAGTGCACCTGGTTCACCGGCGCTCCCGACGGCGACGCGACCGTACTCGCCCACCGGCTGTGGGACCTCGGGGCCTGGGCGGAGCGGGCCCGCGCCCTGCACGCCGCCCTCGCGCGGGCGGCCGGTCCGGCCGAGCGCTTCACGGTCGCCGCCGCGGCCCTGCGCCACCTCCTCGCCGACCCGCTGCTGCCCGCCGCCCTGCTGCCCGGCGACTGGCCGGGCGCCGAACTGCGGCGCAGCTACGACGCCTTCGAGGGCGAACTGGGCGCGCTGCTGCGGCAGTACGTCGCACCACGCTGACCCGCGGCGCCCGTACCGCTGCCGTCCCTGCTCGGCCGCCGCACCCTTGTGGCATCCTCCAACGTGCCTCGCACTTGCTAAGCACATGCACCAGAGCTGATTGCAGATGAGAGATGATCTGCCATACGGTGCCGCATATGCAGTCCTACACCATCGGTCAGGCGGCCCGCCTGCTCGGCGTGAGCCCCGACACGGCCCGCCGCTGGGCCGACGCGGGCAAGGTCTCCACCCACCGGGACGAGACAGGCCGCCGGCTGATCGACGGCCGCGACCTGGCCGCGTTCTCCACCGAGCTCGCCAAGAGCGGCAACGGCGAGGACGAGCAGAGCTACACCTCCGCCCGCAACGCCTTCCCCGGCATCGTGACGGCCATCAAGCTCGGCGACGTGGCCGCCCAGGTCGAGATCCAGGCCGGCCCGCACCGGCTGGTCTCCCTCCTCACCCGGGAGGCGGTCGAGGAACTCGGCCTCGAAGTCGGCATGCAGGCCACCGCCCGCGTCAAGTCGACCAACGTCCACATCGACCGCGTCTGACCCGTCCCGGGCCCGGGCGACCGGACCCGGCCGGACCGGACACGGCCCGCCCCACGAGGCCTTCGCGCCCCGCGTACGTCCCAAGGAGCCGATCCCATGTTCCGCACCGCCACCCCCGGCAGGCGCCGTGCCGCGGCCGCCGCGCTGACCGTCGCCCTGATCGTCCCGCTGGCCGCCGCCTGCGGCAGCGACGACCAGGCCTCCGGGGGCGGGGACGACGGCGACAAGACCACCCTCACGGTCCTGGCCGCCGCCTCCCTGACCGACGTCTTCGCCAAGGCGGGCAAGGCCTACGAGAAGGAGCACCCCGGCACCAAGGTGAAGTTCTCCTTCGCCGGCTCCCAGCAGCTGGCCGCGCACGTCAACCAGGACGTCCAGGCCGACGCCCTGGTCACCGCGGACACCAAGACCATGGACGGCCTCAAGGGCAAGACCGGCACGCCCGAGATCATCGCCAAGAACCGCCTGGTGATCGCCACCCCCGAGGGCAACCCGAAGAAGATCAAGACGCTGCGCGACCTCAGGTACGGCAGCAAGCTCAAGGTCGTGCTCGCCGCGCCCGCCGTCCCCGTGGGCCGCTACAGCAAGCAGGTCCTGGACAAGCAGGGCATCAAGGTCCAGCCGGTCTCCCAGGAGCAGGACGTACGCGGCGTGCTGAGCAAGGTCCAGCTGGGCGAGGCCGACGCCGGCATCGTGTACGCCACCGACGCCATGACCAGCCCGGACAAGGTCGACGCCGTCGAGATCCCGGACGACCAGAACGCGATCGCCCAGTACCCGGCGGCCACCCTCAAGGTCTCCGAGCACGCCAAGGACGCCGAGGCGTTCGTGAAGTGGCTCGGCGGCGAGCAGGCGCAGAAGCTGCTGCACGACGCCGGATTCCAAAAGCCCTGACCACCGGGCGATCCGTGAGCACACCAGGCAGGACGGGCACGAGAAGAATGTCGTCATGAAGCGCACCCGGAACGCCGCCCCCGGGCGGCGGGCACCCCTGGCACTGGCCGTGCCCGCCGTCCTGGCGGTGGCGTTCCTGCTGGTGCCCCTGATCGGCATCCTCACCCGCACCACCTGGGGCGACCTCGGCGCGCACCTCACCAGCCCGGAGGTCACCGAGGCCCTGACGCTCTCGCTCGTCGTCTCCCTGTGGGCGCTGGGCCTGTCCCTGCTGCTGGGCGTGCCGCTGGCCTGGCTGCTGGCCCGCGTCGACTTCCCCGGCAAGTCCCTCGTACGCTGCCTGGTCCTGCTCCCGATGGTGCTGCCGCCCACCGTGGGCGGGGTGGCGCTGCTGCTCGGATTCGGGCGGCGCGGGCTGCTCGGCGGCTGGCTGGAGAGCTGGTTCGGGCTCCAGCTGCCCTTCCACACCTCCGGCGCGGTGGTCGCCGCGACCTTCGTGTCGATGCCGTTCCTGGTCATCAGCCTGGAGGGCGCGCTCGCCGGGCTGCACCCGCGCTACGAGGAGACCGCCGCCTCCCTGGGCGCCTCACCGCTGCGAGTGTTCTGCACCGTCACCCTCCCCATGATCATTCCTGGGCTGGCCGCGGGCGCGGCCCTGACCTGGGCGCGTGCGCTCGGCGAGTTCGGCGCCACGATCACCTTCGCCGGGAACCTCCCCGGCGTCACCCAGACCCTGCCCCTGCAGGTCTACCTCCTCCTCCAGGACAGCCCCGAGGCCGCCACCTCCGTCTCCCTCCTGCTGCTCGCCATCGCGATGGCGGGACTGGTCGCGCTGCGCGGCCGCTGGTCGACGGGCCCGGTGACCCAGGGCCGCAGGGCCGGGGGCGGGCGGCGGTCCGCGAACGCGGGGGAGCCCTCCCCGTACGAGCCGGCAGAGCCCTCCGGGTGCGGGCCGGACGCAGCGGACGCCCCGCACACACCGGCCGCGGCCGCCCCCGCCGGCGCACGCTGGCCGCTGCACGCCGAGGTCACCGGCTTCAACCGGCTCACCCTGGACGCCGAGCCCGGCACCACCATCGCCGTCGTCGGCCCCAACGGCGCGGGAAAGACCACCCTGTTGCGTGCCCTGCTCGGCCTGACACCGCGCGCGCACGCCACGCTGATGCTGGGCGGGCGTGAGGTCACCGCGCTGCCGCCGCACCGCAGGGACGTGGCCTGGGTCCCGCAGGACGGCGCGCTCTTCCCCCACTTGTCGGCGCTGCGTAACACCGCCTACGGGCTGCGCGCCCACGGCGTCGGCCGCGCCCGGGCACGCCAGGAGGCCCAGCAGTGGCTGGACCGGCTCGGCGTCGGCCCCCTCGCGCACCGCCGCCCCGCCCAGCTCTCCGGCGGCCAGGCCCAGCGCGTCGCGCTCGCCCGCGCCCTGGCCGCCCGCCCCCGCCTGCTGCTCCTGGACGAGCCGCTGGCCGCCCTCGACCAGACCACCCGCGCCCACGTCCGGCACACCCTGCGCCGCCATCTGTCGGGCTTCGGCGGGGTGTGCCTGATGGTCACCCACGACCCGGTCGAGGCGGTCTCGCTCGCCGACCGCGTCCTGGTCCTGGAGGACGGCCGCACCCTCCAGGACGCCGCCCCCGCCGAGGTGACCCGGCACCCGCGCTCCCCGTGGGTGGCCCGGATGCTGGGCCGCAACGCCTGGCCTGGTACGGCCGTCCCCGAAGGGCTCCGACTCGCGGACAAGAAGACCCTGGTGGCCGCCGACCCGCTGCCCTCGGGCACCGATGCGCTGGCGATCATCGGGCCCGAGGCGGTCTCCGTGCACCGCGACCGCCCCTCCGGCAGCCCGCGCAACGTATGGCCGGGCCGGGTACGGGAAATCACCGCGCTCGGCAGCCGGCTGCGCGTCCTGATCGGCTCCTCGGAGGTGCCCGACCTGGTCGGCGAGATCACTCCGCAGGCGGCGGCCGAGCTGGGGCTGGGCGAGGACAGCGACGTCTGGGTCAGTGTGAAGGCGACGGAGGTCACGCTCGTACGGCTGTGAACGCGCCGCCGAGCGCTTCGCGGGAAGCTCGGTCGTGACACCGCGGGCCGGTGGGGGGCTGGTCGCGCCCACGCGGCGGGAGCCGCACATCGGCGCGGCCCGCGCTCTTAAGTCCGCCGCCGTACCTCGTACGCCCCCAGCACCACCGCCACCGTCAGCAGGCTCAGCCAGAACTGCGCGCGGCTGTCCGGGAGAAAGGCCATCGCGCCGATGACCGCCGCCATCAGGGCGATGGTCGCCCAGCTCAGCCACGGGAAGAGCCACATCTTCAGCGTCAGGCGCTCGGGCGCCGCGCGCTCCAGCTTCCGCCGCATCCGTACCTGTGCGAAGGCGATCGCCAGATAGACGAACAGGGCGATGGCGCCGTAGGAGTTGATCAGGAAGGCGAAGACGACGTCCGGGGAGATCCAGGCGGCGATCACCGACGCGTAGCCGACCGACGTACCGGCCAGCAGGGCCCGGCGCGGGACGCCGCTGCGGCTGAGCCGGGTGAAGCCGCGCGGCGCGTCCCCGTTGCGGGTCAGCGCGAAGAGCATCCGCGAGGAGGTGTAGAGCGCGGAGTTGAGGCAGGAGAGCACCGCGATCAGCACCACCGCGTTCATGATCGTGCCGGCCGCCGGTACGTCCAGCCGGTCCAGCACCGCCGCGTACGGGCTGACCTCGATGGCCTTCTCGGTCCAGGGCACCACCGCCACCACGAGGAGGACGGACAGGACGTAGAAGCCGACGACCCGCAGCACGATGGAGCGGATGGCGTTGGCCACCGCCCGCTCGGGCTCCACGGACTCGGCGGCGGCGATGGTGACGATCTCCGCGCCGGTGAAGAAGCCGATGCACGGCACGACGGCGGCCAGCACCGCGCCGACCCCCTCGGGCGCGAAGCCGCCGTGCGCCGTCAGATGCGCCACCCCGCCCGCCGCGTCCGGCCACAGCCCTGCGACGTAGAGCCCGCCCAGCAAGAGGAAGACGACGATCGCGATGACCTTGATGGAGGAGAACCAGTACTCGAACTCGCCGTAGGAGCGGGCCGAGACCATGTTCGTGGCGGTCAGCAGCGCCATCAGGACCAGGCTGATCGCCCACAACGGCGCCTGCGGGAGCCAGAGTTGGATGAGCCTGCCGCCCGCCACCGCCTCCACGGCCACCACGATCACGAAGAAGTACCAGTACAGCCAGCCGACGGTGAACCCGGCCCGGTGGCCGAGCGTCTCGCGCACATGGGCGTAGAAGGAGCCCAGCGCCGGGCGGGCCACCGTCATCTCCGCCAGCATCCGCATGATCAGTACGGTGAGGACCCCGGCCGCGAGGAAGGACAGCACGGCGGCCGGCCCGGTGGCCCGGATGACCACCCCGCTGCCCACGAACAGCCCGGCGCCGATGACCCCGCCCAGCGCGATCAGGTTCATGTGGCGCCGCTTGAGGCCCTTGTGCAGTTCGCCGTCCCGCGGCCCGCCGCCCGGTGCCTCGGGCGTGGTCTGTGGCGCTGTTCCCGTACTCATGTCAGCGCAGGCTACGGACCCAATCCTGCGGAACTGTTGCCACAGTGTTTCGCCTCACCCGTGCACCGCACGCCCGCCGGCGCAACGGCTCGCTGTGCGCGTCGAGCAATACCGTCGACGGCATCCAGCACTCCGGGAGGGAAATCCTCACGCCTTGAGGTCGAAGTGCCAGGTCTCCGATGGGACGGTGAGCCGCGTCTCGTCCCAGTACGGCCCCAACATGACCGCATTCGCGGAGAGTTTGTACGTGTCGTCGCCCCAGTACATCGTGCTGTGGCTCAGGACTCGTCCGCTGGGGTGCGGGAGATCTCCCCTCACCCCCGCATCATCGATGATCACTTGTCGGCCGACGGTGACCGTGAACGAGGCGGGGCTGATCCTCGCCGGGTACTTCGCATCGGGATACCACCACCCGGCCGTCCAGTAGTACTGGGCCTCAGCCACGTCGAGGAAGGCGCAGATGGTCTCCGCGTTGTACCGCAACCCGAAGGTGAACTTTCCGTACGTCCACCGTCCATCTCCATAGAGGGGGCGCGTCTCGGTCCGGACCTCGGTCATTTCTCTCCCCCTTGACTGCGGGTCCGGATCTCCACGACCCGGACCCGCCCAGCGCTCTCGTCCCTTTCGATCCGCTACTTCTTGGTCAACCGCTCGGCCTCGAAGGCCAGTTCTGCGGGAGACTCGACCAGCAGCGAGACGATGTTGTCGCGTGCGCTGATCTTCCTCGCCCAGATCTCATTGGGCGACCACCCGGTGTTGATGTGGTACTGGACGTTCCGGCTTCCCACTCCGGTCACGTCGACCAGCAGACCGGGGGCGAATGCCCGCTCGATGACGGTGCCGGTGTCGATCGCGTCCGAGGCGAAGAACAGCAGCACCTTCTCCACCGGAGTGAACACATTGATGTTGCCGCCGAACAGCGGGAAGGCGCACAGGGGGGTGAACGACGACGAGTCGCCGACATTGCTCCGCTGCGAGATGCCGGTGGTGAACTCGGTGTTCGTCTCGTTGTAGACGGATACGGCGCCTTGAACTCCGTCGGGCGATACGGAGCCCGTCCCTGTGATGTTCTTGACCTCCAGGGTCTGGCCGAGCTCGATGTTGTACGAGTTGCTGGCGGTGACCTTCCCGTCGGGAATGATCTGCGAGTGCGAGGTGAATGCCTTCAGCTGCGGCGTCCAGGTGATCTGCGTATCCGTCATGTATTCGAGGGAGCTGAACCACACGAGCGGCCTGCCGTTGGCGGACGAACTGCGCACTCCCCTGAAGCCGTAGAGGCGGAATCCCCCCTGGCGAAGCCTGTTGGTTGTCGTGTCATCCATCTCGATGGAGATGCTGTATCCGTCCTGCGCCATGTCTGCCTCTCCCTCTCGTCCCTCTCGCGAATGCGGTCTCGGAGCGGTGAGTCTCGCAGGCGACATGCACGTGCAAAAGGGGAGCAACCGGCCACACGAATCCGATTCCGCGAACCAGTTGCCCTGGTTGAGCCAACCGCTCCACGGGAGTCCGTCCTGCGTACAAAGCGCTGCGGAATATATCTACCTGACCGACATAAGCCATAAGGGGAAGAACTGCCAGGCGAGAGGCTTTCGATCTGTCGCCGCTGCGGGTCAGCCGAAAAGCGCCCGCGGGCGAGAAATGTACGCATGGTGACGCCCGTACGTACTCGGCCTGCTCGCTCTCGCATGTCCATGGCCTGTCTGAGGGTGTCAGGACGGGCGGCGCTATCCCCGGCCGGGGAAGGGCGGGGCAGGTGGTGGGTGTGGTTACAGGGGCAGGACGAATACGGGGATGGGGGTGGTGAATGGTTTGGGAAAGGGGGTGAGGGTGCCGTTGTGGGGGTTGGCTGTGAATGCCGTTACGGAGTTTGAGCGTTGGTTGGCGGCGAAGAGCAGGCGTTGGGAGGGGGAGAAGGCGATGTGGCGTGGGAAGTCGCCGCGTACCGGAACCGTGTCGAGCAGGCGGAGGCGGGCGCCGCGTGCCTCGATGGCGTATCGGGAGATGCTGTTGTGGCCGCGGTTGGCGAGGTAGGCGAAGGCGCCGTTGCGGGTGACGAGGAACTGCGCGGGGTAGCTGGTGCCGGGCCCGGTGCCGGTGGGCTGGGGTGCGCCGGGGGTCAGCCGTCCGCTGTGCCGGTCGTACGCGCAGACCACGGCGGTGTTGTCCACCTCGTTGGCGAGGTAGGCGAAGCGGCCGGAGGGGTGGAAGGTCAGATGGCGCGGGCCGGCGCCGGGGCGTAGCCGGGCGGTCGAGATCTGACGCAGCCGACCCGCGGAGGTGTCGAGCCGGTAGGTGTAGACGGTGTCGTTGCCCAGGTCGACGGCGAGGATGTGGCGCCCGTCCGGTGCGGTGACGATCTGGTGGGCGTGCGGGCCGCTCTGGCCGGGGCCGGGCGGCGGGTCGAAGTGCGTGACCAGGTCGGTGAGTTCGCCGAGTGCCCCTCCGTGGTGCACGGGGTGTACGGCCACGCTGCCGGAGAGGTAGTTGGCGCTGAGCAGCCAGCGTCCGCTGGGGTGGACGGAGAGGTGGCAGGGGCCGGCGCCGCCTGTCGTGCGGGCGCCCAGGACCCGGTGGCGGCCGTCGGCCGAGAGGGCGATCGCGGTGACGGAGCCGTTCTCGCCGGGGGTGAGCGTCTCGTTGACGGTGTAGAGGGTGCGGCCGCGCGGCGCAAGCGCCAGATAGGACGGGTTGGGGACGCCGGGCAGGGTGCCGGTGGCGGTGATTCGCCCGCTGTCCGCGTCGTACGCGCCCAGGCCCAGGCCGGTGCCGCCGCCCGCGACGGTGGTGTACGTGCCGAGGAAGAGCGGCCGCCATCTGGGGGGCCGGTGGTGCGGACGGCGGCCGTGGGCCTCGGCGGGGGAGGGGCTGCCGAAGGCGGCCAGGGCGGCTCCCGCCGCTGCCGTACCGAGGAAGCGGCGACGGTCGATCCGGGTCCGTGCACTGCTCATGGCCCACCTCGCGAGTCCGGTGATCTCGGATGTGGCTGAAAGGGTGACCCGTATCGCCCGCGCCGACAAGAGGCGCAACACAAATTGCGCAGGACGCAACGCCTTTGGCGGTAGGGCGGCGTGCGCCGCGTCCCCGGGAGGGCGGCTACCGTACGCCCGCCGCCATCCGTACCGCCGCGTCCCCGCCCTCGGAGCTGCTGCCGATCGCCGTGGCGCGGTGGGCCGTCGGGCTGAGGCCGCGGATGCGCTTGAACGCGGCGCTGAAGGAGAACCCGTCCGCGTACCCCACCTGCCGTGCCACGGCGGCCACCGTGGCGTCCGGCTCGGCCAGCAGGTCCGCGGCGAGCACCATCCGCCACCGGGTCAGATACGCCAGCGGCGGCTCGCCCACCAGCGCGGCGAAGCGCTTGGCCAACGTGGCGCGCGAGACGCCCGCTTCGGCCGCCAGCGAGGCCACCGTCCACGGGCGGGCCGGGGCCTCGTGCAGGGCCCGCAGCGCCGCCCCCACCACGGTGTCGGCGAGCGCGCGGTACCAGCCGGGCGGGTCGGCCTCGGGCCGGTCGAACCAGGCGCGCACGGTGCACACCAGCATCCAGTCCAACAGGCGGTCCAGCACGGTCTGTTGGCCCGGCCGGTCCGCGGCGGCCTCGGCCGCGATGAACCGCAGGACGGCGTCGCAGTCCTCGTCCGCGGGCACGACCAGTGCGGGCGGCAGCGCGTCCAGCAGCCGCTGTCCCAGATCGCCCCGTACGCGATAGCCGCCGACCAGCACCGTGGAGGCGCCCGCTTCAGGGGCGGCCGCATCGGCGCGCTCGGGGTGCGCGTCCTGCAGGCGGCAGGGCGCGGGGCCGCGGACGACCGCGGTGTCCCCGGGGCGGATCTGCTGCGCGGTGCCTTCGTGCGGAACCAGCCACGCCTCGCCCTCCAGCACCGTGCACAGGGTCAGCGGCGCCTCTTCGCCCACACTCAGCGTCCAGGGCGGCGACAGCGTCAGCCGGTCGAAAAGGGCGCCGTTGGCCCGTACACCCCGCAGAAGATCTCCGAACGCGTCCATGCCGGGATCGTAGACGCACGGACATGCACCGGAGCTCTTGCCCCATGGTCCGTCTGCGGAGCGGCCCGTGGAATGGGCGCATGACCGATGCCCACCCGCGCCGCCGGCAGTGGACCGGCGCCTTGCTGCTGCCTGCCCTCCTGCTGCCCACCCTGCTCCTCACCGCCGACCTGGGAGTGCTGTGGCTGGCCACGCCGCCGCTGGCCGCCGACCTGGCGCCCAGCGGCTCCCAACTGCTGTGGATCAATGACATCTACGGCTTCGCGATGGCCTGTCTGCTCGTCCTGGCGGGCAATGCCGGCGACCGGTTCGGCAGGCGCCGGGTGCTGCTGTCCGGGGTCGCGGTCTTCGCCCTGGCCTCGCTGGTGGCCGCGTACGCGCCGAACCCGCCGGTGCTGATCGCCGCCCGTGCGCTGCTGGGGGTGGCCGGTGCGGCGATCATCCCGTCCACGCTGGCGCTGATCTCCCACCTGTTCACCGACGCCCGGCAGCGGGCCCGCGCCATCGCGCTGTGGGTCACCGCGCTGTTTACCGGCATCGCCCTGGGGCCGGTGCTCAGCGGTGTGCTGCTGCAGCACTTCTGGTGGGGCTCGGTGTTCCTGGTGGGGGTGCCGGTGATGGTGGCCGTGCTGGTCGTCACGCCTTTCGCGGTGCCCGAGTCCGCCGACCCCGGCGCGGTCCGGCTCGACCGGCTCAGTGTGCCGCTGCTGCTGTTGACGCTGCTGCCGTTCGTCTACGCGATCAAGCATGTCGGCGAGTACGGCCCGGGGCCCCGCGCACTGCTGGCGACGGCACTGGCCGCAGGTTTCGGCGCGCTGTTCGTCCGCAGGCAGCGGAGGATCGCCGAGCCGCTGCTGGATCTGCGGCTGTTCGCCGACCGGACCTTTACCGCCGCGCTGTTGCTGCTGTTCACCGGCCTGGCCGCGATGAACGGCGTGGAGTACCTGGTGCCGCAGTACCTCCAGATCGTCAGCGGCCTGCCAGCCCTGGAGGCCGGACTGCTGATGGTCTTGCCCGCTGTCGGGCCGGCCGTCGGCTCCCAGCTCACGCCCGTACTGGCCCGGCGGGTACGGCCCGCCCGGGTGATCGCCGGCGGCGCGGTGCTCGCGCTGGCCGGCTTCGCGCTGCTGGCCGCCCTGCCCGCCGACGGCTCCGGGGCCGCCCGGGCGGCCGTGGGCACCTGCGTGATGATGGCGGGGCTGGCGCCGGTCACCGTGCTCGGCACCGGCATCGCGGTCGGCGCCGCCCCGCCGCAGAAGGCGGGCCAGGCCGCCGCGGTCGGCCAGACCGGTTACGAACTCGGCCCGGCCTTCGGCGTCGCGGCCACCGGCAGCGTGATGGCGGCCGTCTACCGCGGCCGGGTCAGTGCCGCGGCGCCCGACGGCGTCCCCCAGGACGCCGTCGACCGTGCGGCGGAGAACACCGGCGGCGGGATCGCCGCCGCCGAACACCTGCCCCACCCCCTGGGGGACGCCCTCGCGTCCGTAGTACGCGAGGGGTTTGCCTTTGGCCTGCACGCCGCGGCCGTCGTCAGCGGAAGTCTGACCGTCCTGCTCCTGATGCTCGCGCTGGTGCTGCTGAGGCGGGTTCCCCCTACTGGTACGGCCCGCCAAGATGCGGGGCGGGATGATACGGAAACGGCCGATGGGGCAAGGGAGTTGGCGAAATCGGACAGGGCGCCCGCGTCCGGTTCCCTGGGGTGACCCCGGAGTGTCCCCGGAATTCCCGTACATCCCGATGATGATCATGCTGTCGTCCGTAGCACTCAAGTCGTACGGCACAACCCATATGGGGAGGGATTCGCCAACCCCCTTCGCCGCCATAGCTTCTTGATCGAGCACCGAACGATCAGGAGGCCCCCACCATGTACAGCAAAGCTTTCGCCCCGGAATATCAGGGCGAGTTGGGCGCGGCGCTGGGCGTGAACTCCTCGTACGAGGACGTGCTGGCGGCGGCGGGGCGCGCCCGGCAGGGGGCCGCCTCGCCGCTGGAGCGGGCGCGGGCCTCGCTCGCCCTGGCCGAGGCCAACCGGCGGCTGGGCCGGGTGGCGGAGGCCGGCAGCGCCTGGCGCGACAGCTACCGCAGCGCCCGCACCGCAGGTGACCAAGGGGCGATGGCCTGGGCCCTGTGGAGCGGCGGCACCCTGGCCCGGCAGTGCGGCACCCTCCCGCTGGCCCGCCGGCTGCTGGCCTTCGCCGTGGCCCTCGCCGACGAGAGCGGCGACCGCATGGCGCACGGCTACTCCCTGGCCGGGCTCGCCGAGACCGGCCGTATCCAGGGCGACTACGCGGCCGTGGCCGAACTCCACGAGCTGCTGCTGGAGCAGGGCAGGGCGCACGGCGAGGCCCGGCACATGGTCTGGGCGATGTCCGGCATCGCCCAGATGCACCGCAACAGCGGCGCGTACGACAAGGCCCTGGAGCTCTTCGAGGAGTCGGCGCGGATCGCCTCGGAGGCGGACGACGCCCGCGGCCACGCCTGGTCGCTGCGCGGCATAGCCGACGTGGTGTCCGTCCAGGGTGACACCGGGCGGGCGCTGCGGCTGCTGACCGAGGCGGAGGCCGTGTGCCGCGCCATGGACCTGGCCAGCGCGCTCGCCTACAACCACAAGATGCGCGGCAACGTACTGTTCCGGGCCGGGCGGTACGAGGAGGCCGCCCGGGCCTACGCCGGATCGCTGGCGGAGTTCCGCGCCATCCAGGAGCCGCGCGGGACGGCCCTGTCCCGCCTCGGCCTGGCCAAGTCCCGCTCCCGGCTGGGCGCGGCGCCGGAGGCGACACTCGCCGAACTCGACGATCTGGAGGAGGAGTTCACCCGGATCGGGCTGCGGCACGCCAAGGAGATGGTGATTGCCTTCCGGGCCGAGCTGACGGCGGCCACGGCTCCTGCGGCACCGGCGACTCCTACGGCTCCGCCGGTCCCGGCGGACCCGGCGGACCGGGCGGCGGTGTCCGCTGTGGCAGTGCCGTAGGCGCCAAAAACTCCCGCAGCAGGCTCCGGTGCCACCACGCCCCCGTCCGCCGCCGTTCCCGCGGGCCGGTGAAGCGGTAGGCGTACACCAGCGCCCGTACGTGAGCGGGCGGCGCGCCGTGGAACGGGTCGTGGCGCAGCAGTCGCAGCGTCGCCCGGTCGGCGGCCAGCAGCCGCTCCACCAGCGGCCCGAACCACGATCGGGCATAGGCGGGCGAGAGCGCGGCGAACCACATCATCCAGTCCAGGCGCAGGTGGTACGGCGCGAACTGGCGCGGCATCCGTCGTACATCCCCCGGCTTGCCCCGGAACTCGTACTCCCGCCACACCGTGGCCGGCGTGATCACCGCGTCCTCGGTCCCCTCGATGACGATCTCCCGCCGGCTGCGGGTGACGCTGCCGAACGCCCCGTAGGAGTTGACCAGCCGCAGCGGTTCGTAGGAGGTGTTCATCCGCTGCCTCCGGGAGAAGAGATTGCGCGCCGGACGGTAGCTCAGGACCGCCACTGCGGCGGTCAGGGCCAGCACGGCCACCTCGAACCACAGCGGGGGAGCGGGCAGCGCGGGCGGCTGCGGCCCGGTGGCACCGAAGGCCGCCAGGGCGCTGCCGAGGTCCGTGGCGGACAGCGCCAGGGCGATGGTGAGCCAGTTCAGCCAGGAGAAGTTCCCCGACAGTACGAGCCACAGCTGGGTGGCCGCGATGGCCGCAGCGGCCCAGCTCGCCACCGGCTGCGGGGTGAACAGCAGGACGGGTACGCCGAGTTGGGCCACGTGGTTGGCCGCCGTCTCCACCTTGTGCAGCGGCCTGGGCAGATGGTGGAAGAACCAGCTCAGCGGTCCGGGCATCGGCTGTGTCTCGTGGTGGTAGTACAGGCAGGTCAGCTCGCGCCAGCAGCGGTCGCCGCGCATCTTGATCAGCCCGGCCCCGAACTCCACCCGGAACAGCAGCCACCGCAGCAGCCACAGCGCCAGCACCGGCGGCGCGGTCTCGTCATTGCCCAGGAAGACCGCCAGGAACCCGGCCTCCAGCAGCAGCGACTCCCAGCCGAAGCCGTACCACACCTGCCCGACGTTCACGATCGAGAGATACAGCGCCCACAGCGCCAGCCACATCAGCATCGACGCCCACAGCGGCACGGCGTCGCCCGCCCCCGCCGCCAGCGCCGCGGCCAGCGCGGCCCCCGCCCAGGCGCACCCCGCGAAGAACCGGTCGGAGTAGTGCGCGTGAAAGATCCCCGGCGCGGTGCGGAAGGGCACCTGCCGTAGGAACCGCGGCGCCGGCAGCATCCCGTGCTCGCCGATCAGTGCCCGGAACTGCCGCGCCGCCGCCACGAACGCCACCAGGTACACCACGGCCAGCATCCGCTGGAAGACGAGCCGGGCGAGCCAGTAACCGGAATCGGTGAACCACTCCACCCGACCATCCGTAGCACGACGGCCGCGCCGGGGCGCTCACCGGTGGGCCACGGGCGTGCCAAAGGGCCGGTGCGCGCACGCACCGGCCCTGGGCTCACGTCCGTGAGCGGGTCGCTCTGTCTTGAGCTACGGCCCCTGGAGTGGAGCCGGGTGGGATTGAACCGCCATCTCCCCGCTCACTCTCCAGCGTACGAACCGCCATGAATACGGCAACTCGGGGCGTTGCGCCACCGCAGCCCGCTTCCGGTGGCACCGCTATCGTCCCGGCCGCCCGCTTTAGCAAGATATTGTCGAGCGCCCTTCGAGCAGGATCGTTAGGCTGGAGAGTGACGGACGACCTTACTGGGAGATGCCAACACCCTTGGCCCGTCGCGGGAACCGCCACGAACCATGGCCGAACTCCCGGTTGTGAAGAAGGCGCCACCGCGTCGGAAGAGTGTCCCTCGACGAAGGAGTACGTGGTGGCATTGGAGAACGCGCAGCGCGAGCAGGCCCCGGTCAAGCGGGGCGAGCGGCCCGGGCGCATCAAGGAAGTTCGCAATCTGGAGGTCTGGGGCCGATGCGTCCCGGTCCGGGTCGCGGGCTGCGACGACGACGATCCGGCCGAGCCGTACATCTTCCGCGGCATCGACTGACCGGTTGCCCCGCGGCCTGTGAACTCGGCCGCGAGGACGGGCTCATGGCCTGCGGCCGAGCAGGCACAGCAGCGTGGTGAGTTCATCGGCGCCCGGCGGGGGATCGACGGGCGCCGCGAACAGACCGGAGCCGGCCAGCCCCGCCGCGTACGGCTCCACCGCGCGCAGTGCCGCGGTGACGAGCGGGCCCGGCAGCGCCTCCTCGGCCCCGATGGCCCGCGACAGGTCCCAGGCGTGCACCACCGCGTCGGCCATCATCTGGACGCAGTAGTCCGCGACGGAGCTGGGGCCGTAGGACAGCCGGACCGTACGGTCCAGCGCGCCCGGCTCGCTGAAGGCCGCCACGGCGGCCACCGCCGCGCGGTCCCACGCCGCCACGGGGTCGTCGCCCAGCACATCCCCGTCCAGCGCGTCGCCCACCTCCTGGAGCGTGGCGCCGTCACGGACCAGCCGCGGCACCCACAGCTGCTCGGCGGTGAGGTGGTTCACCAGGTCGCGCACCGACCACTGGGTACAGGGCGTCGGGGCGCTCCACCGGTCGTCCGGCACGGCGTGCACCCGCGCCCCGAACAGCGCGAGCGCTTCCCCGTGCGTACGCAACATCTCGTCCTTGGTCATGCCCCCCGAGGATAGGAGCCACCACTGACAAAGCGTGGGAAGGGCTGAGGAAGGCCCGGGACGGGCATCCTCTTGGCGGACGGCACCGGGACAGGCAGCGTCCGTCTCGGTGCCGCGCGGGGCCCGCCGGGTCAGGGGGCGTACAACTGGCTCCGGGGGACGATCTGTTGGGCCTGGCTGGGGCTGGACCACAGGAGTTTGATGTACGCCTCGCCGGTCCGCTCGGTGTGTTCCAGGCGGATGGTGTGGCGGTGTCCCGCCCGCAGGGCGACCGTCGCCTTGTCGACCCTGGGCTCGTGGGGTGTGGCGTTGTCCAGGACGAGCCGGCCGTCGATCCACAGGCGGACGGTGTCGTCCGAGACGGCGGTCAGGGTGTAGGTCTCGCTGTAGCGGGGCTGGAGGGTGCCGCTCCAGCGGGTGCCGAAGCGGTCGGCCGGGATGCCTGGGGCGGGGGAGCCGTCGAAGCGGTAGGACTTGTTGACGGTCGCCTCCACGGTGGTGGCGGCAGGCGGGCCGCTGAAGGTGTCGTTGTCCCAGGACTGCGCCTTCAGGCCGGCGCCGGTGCCCGGGGGCGCGGCGGCGGGTGTCCGTACGGTGAGGCGGATGACGGTCGCGACCGGGCCGGTGGCCGCTCCGGAGGGCGTCAGGTCGAAGCCGTCGCCCGCGGGCGTGACCCGTACGGGTCGGGAACTGCCCAGCACCCGGGCCGAGGTGACGGCGAACGGGGTCCTGGCCCTCAGGTGCAGCGGGCGGCCGGCGGCGGGCCAGGCGGTGACGGCCGCGTACAGCTGGTCGCCGCTGCGGGAGACCGTGCCCCAGGACGGCTCGGCGACCAGGCCCGCATGCCCGGCCCCGTACACGGCGGCGCCCTGCCCGTGCGCGGCCAGCCACCGTCCGGCCTCCCGCAGGCGGTCGACGGAGGGCTGCGGTACGCGGCCGAGCCGGTCGGGGCCCACGTTCAGCAGGTAGTTGCCGCTGCGCGCCGAGGTGGCCAGGAGATTGCGCACCACCGTGGCGGCGGACTTCCAGTGGGAGTCGTACTTGGCGTATCCCCAGTGGTCGTTGAGGGTCATACAGCTCTCCCACAGCTGGCCGTCCACGGGAGCGGTGGGAATCTCCTGCTCGGGGGTGCCGTAGTCGCCGTCCACCACGCGCTTCTTGCCGACCCGGTTGTTGACGATCAGCCCGGGGTCCAGCCGGTGCAGATACGCCTGGAGGTCGGCGCCGTCCTTGGGAGACCAGCGGTTGGTGGGGTTGTCCGCGTCCCACTCGCCGTCGAACCACAACAGCGCCGGGTCGTAGCCGTCGACGAGCTCCTTGAGCTGGGCGTACATCCGCTGCTTGTAGCGCGGGAAGGTCGCCGGGTCGGGGAAGTCCGGGTCGTGCCAGTCCCAGATCGAATAGTAGAAGCCGAGCTTGATGCCCGCGGTGTCGGCGGCCTGCTTCAGCTCGGCCAGGATGTCGCGGCGCGGATCGAAGGAGGAGTGGTCGCGCAGGTTCCAGGCGTTCTGCTGCGTCGGCCACATCGCATAGCCGTCGTGGTGCTTGGAAGTGATGACGATATAGCGCTGCCCGGCGTCCTTGGCGGCCCGGACGACGGCCTTGGCGTCGAAGGCGGAGGGGTTGAAGGCCGCGGCCCGCTGCTCGTACGCGGCCATCGGGATGTCGCACGAGCGCTTGATCCACTCCGCGCCGCGGCAGACGGTGCCGTCGGGCCGGGTGTACTCGCCCTCCAGCTGTGAGTACGCGCCGAAGTGGATGAACATCCCGAAGCGGTCCTGGCGCCACCAGGAGGTGCGCCGGGAGGTGAAGGGGTCGTCGACGGCGTGGTTGCTGCCGGGGCCCGTGAGCGGGGCGGCGCGGCCGGACCCGGCGGCCGGGGCGGCACGGCCGGGGTCCGGCGGGGGAGCGGGGGACTGCGCGTGGGCGCCGGAGACCCCGCCGGTCAGTAACAGGCCGGCCCCCAGGAGCAGGGCCAGTCTTGTGCGGCTGCGCATCGCGTACTCCTTCGGTCGTCGGTCGCGTGCCTGCCTCCTGCTGCACCCCGCATGGTGCAGCGGGCGCACCCGCACCGGAAGACCTCTCGCACCACAGACATCGGATCACCTACGGCGACTGGAGGGAAAGTACGGGGAATTGGCGGCTGAACGCAGGGGAGACCTCGGACCTCAAGGGGGTGTCAGTGGCGCCGGGTAGCCTGGTGATCATGTTGAGGATGACGGGGGTGAGCCGGAATTTCGGGGAGCGTCAGGCGCTGCGCCCGATGGACCTGGAGGTGCCGGCGGGGGCGTGTGTGGCCCTGCTCGGGCACAACGGCTCGGGCAAGTCCACGCTCCTGCGCATCGCCTGCGGCCGGGACCGGCCCAGCAGCGGCACCGTCGAGTTCGACGGGGAGGCGATGAGCGAGGACGACCCGCGGGTGCGCGAGCGCGTCGCGGTCGTCGGCGACATCCTCAGCTGCTACCCGGATTTGACGGTCCGTCAGCACTTGGAGCTGGTCGCCGTGGGGCACCGCGTCCCCGACGGTGACCGGCGCGTCGCGCAGGTGCTGGAGCGACAGCGCCTCCAGGGCCATGCCGACGCCCGCCCCGGCGCGCTCTCCTCGGGTCAGCTCCAGGCCATGCTGCTGGCCGCCGCACTGCTGCGGCCGCGCGACCTGCTGGTGCTGGACGAGCCCGAGCAGCGGCTGGACCCGGCCGCGCGGGTGCGGCTGCGGGACCTGCTGCGCGAGGAGGGCGAGCGCGGCACTGCCGTGCTGTTCGCCACGCACCACCACGAGCTGGCGCGCGAGGTGGCCGACCGGGTGCTCGTCCTGGAGGACGGCGCGGTCATCGCGGACGGGGAGCCCGGGGCCGCCCTGGCGCAGGTGGCGCTGTGAACGGCCCGCGGGTGGGCGAGGTCCGACGGGCCCCGGCAGGGGACGAGGGCCTCGGCGCGGGACGTGCCGCCGGCGCCGGACCCGCCGCCCCCGGCCGCGCCCGCGAGCCGGCCGCCCGGGAGGTCACGGCCTGGCTCAGGGCCCGGCGCGGCGGCGACCGCTCGGCCAAGTTCCTCTACGCGGTCTACGTCGGCGCGATCATGGTGCTGGGCTGGTACGGCCTGTTCGCGTTCGGCGTCTACGTCAGGATCCGGGACGGGCATCCGCTGGCCGGGTACGCCGACCGCATCCTGCCCGCGCTCCCCTCGGCCGTGTTCTCGCTGGGGCTCGCCGCCTTCCTCCTCCTGGCCCGCGACGCGCTGTGGCGCGGCCCGGTCACCCCACCGCGCGCGGACACCGACTGGCTGCTGGCGCTGCCGGTGCGGCGCGGCCCGCTCGTCCTGCCCTGGTTCGCGCTCTCCCTGGGGATAGCCGTGCTGGCCGCGCTGCTCGCCGGGTTCCTGGGCGCGCTGCTGCTGGCCGCCGCCGGGCTCGGCGACCTGTGGCCGCTGGCCGCGGCCTGCTCGGGGCCCGCCGCCGGCCTGGCGGTGATCGGCACGGTCGGCGCGGCCGCGGTGGAGGGATCGGAGCGCTGGGCGCGCCAGGTCCAGCGCTGCACCCCGCTCGCCGTGGTCCTCCTCGTGCTGCTCGCCGGGCAGTCCGCGCTGGCCGTCACCGGGCACCGCCTGCCCTGGCTGGAGAGCGTCGAACTGTGGCTCGGCCCCTGGGGCTGGGCCGCCCAGCCCGCCCTCGCGCTGGCCGGCGGCCGGGCCCCGTACTGGCCCCTGGCGACGGCCCTGCTGGCGGTGGCCGTGCTGGCCGCCGCGCTGTGTGCGGTCCGCACCGTCACCACGATCCCCGCCGCCGAACTGCGCGCCCGCTCCCGGGCGTCGGGCGGCGTGGCCACCGGCATCATGACGCTGGACCCGCGCGCCGCCCGGCTCACCGCGGCCCAGGCGGTCCGGCCC
>NZ_JBSIBZ010000057.1:0-62014 GCF_058245575.1 Streptomyces sp. UF-297
CCCCCCCCCCCCCCCCCCCCCCCCCCCCCCCCCCCCCCCCCCCCCCCCCCCCCCCCCCCCCCCCCCCCCCGGCCGTGTTCTGCGGGGACGGGGTCAGGCGGCGGGGGCCAGTCCCAGTGCCGCGGCGTGCGCCTCCAGGCGCTCCCCGGCCAGTGCGACGGCCGCGGAGTGCGCCCGTGAGGTCGCCACGACCAGGGCGTTGCCCGCGAGCATGTGGGCCCGCTGGTGCAGCGCCGGAATCCGGCCGGTGTCACCGCTGTCGGAGGGCACGGCCCGCAGCGGGTAGTTCCCGCCGCGCAGCCGGGCGACCTGCTCGGCGATGCGGTCGGCGGCGCCGTCGAGCCCGGCGCCGGGGCTCAGGGCGCGCAGCTCATCGGTGACGGTGAGCAGCGCCGTCAGATGCCCGGCGAGCCGGATGTCCAGCTCCTCCTCGCGGGAGCGGTGCGGGACATGCGGCTCGCCGGCCATGCGGTGGACCGACTTGGTACGGATCGGCTCGTACATGGATGGCCTCCTGGCAACGACTAGGAGACCATCCTAGCTTAGACATTGTCTAAAGTTGTGGCTCGTACAGTCCTGGCGGGCGGAGGTACGCGAGGGGAGCCGCGTCGGCGCAGGTGAGCGGCGGGTTAGAACTGTCCGTAGCCGTCCAGGAATTTTCCGATGCGGGTGACCGCCTCGGCGAGGTCGTCCTTGCTGGGCAGGGTAACCAGGCGGAAGTGGTCGGGCTCGGGCCAGTTGAAGCCCGTGCCGTGGACGATCATGATCTTCTCGGCGCGGAGCAGGTCCAGGACCATCTGCCGGTCGTCCTTGATCTTGTAGACCTTGGGGTCCAGCCGCGGGAAGGCGTACAGCGCGCCCTTGGGCTTCACGCAGCTCACGCCCGGGATCCGGGTGAGCAGCTCATGGGCGGTGTCGCGCTGCTCCACCAGGCGCCCGCCCGGCAGGACCAGGTCGGTGATGGACTGCCGGCCGCCGAGCGCGGTGGCCACGGCGTGCTGGGCGGGCATGTTGGCGCACAGCCGCATGTTGGCCAGGATCGTCAGGCCCTCGATGTAGCTGGCGGCGTGCGCCTTGGGGCCGCAGACCGCCATCCAGCCGCTGCGGTAGCCCGCCACCCGGTAGGCCTTGGACATGCCGTTGAAGGTCAGGGTGAGCAGGTCGGGGGCCAGGGCGGCGAACGGGGTGTGCGTCACGCCGTCGTAGAGGATCTTGTCGTAGATCTCGTCGGCGCACACGATGAGGTGGTGGCGGCGGGCGATCTCCGCGATGCCGCGCAGCAGTTCGTCGTCGTAGACCGCGCCCGTGGGGTTGTTGGGGTTGATGACGACGATGGCCTTGGTGCGGTCGGTGACCTTGCGCTCGATGTCGGCCAGGTCCGGCATCCAGTCCGCCTGCTCGTCGCAGCGGTAGTGCACGGCGGTGCCGCCGGACAGCGAGACCGAGGCGGTCCACAGCGGGTAGTCCGGGGCCGGGACGAGCACCTCGTCACCGTCGTCGAGCAGCGCCTGCATCGACATCTGGATCAGCTCGGAGACGCCGTTGCCGAGGTAGATGTCCTCCACCGAGAGGTCGATGCCCTTGGTCTGGTAGTGCTGCATCACCGCGCGGCGGGCGGAGAGCAGACCCTTGGCGTCGCCGTAGCCGTGGGCGGTGCCCACCGAGCGGAGGATGTCCTCCAGGATCTCCGGCGGGCACTCGAAGCCGAAGGCCGCGGGGTTGCCGGTGTTGAGCTTGAGGATGCGGTGGCCCGCTGCTTCCAGCCGCATTGCCTCCTCAAGAACCGGGCCACGGATCTCGTAGCAGACATTGGCGAGCTTGGTTGACTGGATCACCTGCATGGCAGCCACCTTACGGCCGCGTAACACCGCCTGCCCGGTGTTTTGTGCCACCTTGATCGACCCTTGGTGTGGGCTTCCTCACGCGGCGTTACGGAAACCGGGCGCGGCGGCGGGCGCGTCCGCGCGATGGCCGGGGGAGCTACGGGAAAGATCCGCCCCTCGGATCATGGCGGTACGCTCCGGGGCGGACGAGGCGGCGGTGACCGCGTGCAGCCCCTGCGACACCGCCGTGAACCGACCAGGACCGACCATGAACCGGGGGACCCTCATGGGCAGTTCCACCGCATCCCGCGCCGCCCGGCAGACCTTCGCACTGCTGAACGACGAGCCGGTCGAGGCGGCCGCCGAGGACCTGCTGGCCACCGGCCGCGCCGCCCGCCAACTGGCCGGCCTGCTGCTCGCCTCGCGTACCTCCACCCCCTTCACCCTCGCCGTCGACGCCGGCTGGGGCATGGGCAAGAGCAGCCTGATGCGGCTCGTACAGGCCGAGCTGGAGACTTCCGCCGAGGTCGGCACCCTCTGGTACAACGCCTGGACCTCCACCGGCGCCGACGCGCTCGAAGGCCTGATCAAGTCCGTTCTGATGCGCTTCGACCGCCGCCTGCTGCGCCGGACGCTGCACCACATGTCCGAACAGCGGGCGCTGTTACGGGTGTTGCGCGCGACCACCGTGCTCGCCGCAGGGCCGCTGGGGGCCGCGGGTCTGGTCTCGGAGCTGTGGCGCGGCTTCAGTGCCGACCCGCAGGCCCGTAACGAGATGCGCGACTCGATCCGCGAGCTGGCGCAGCAGTGGTCGGAGTCGGCCCGGTACTCGCCGCGCCGCCTGCTGGTCGTCTTCATCGACGACCTCGACCGCTGCTCGGCCGAGACGGTGCTGGCGGTCTGCGAGGCGGTCAAGGTCTATCTGGACGTCCCCGGGCTGGCGTTCGTCATCGGCTGCGACCGGTCGGTGCTGGGGCCCACCGGGCTGCTGCGGGACCTGACGCCGGCGGGCGCCGCGTTCCTGGAGAAGATCTTCCACACCAGCTACCGGATACCCGTGGCGGACGAGCGGGACATCCGCGGCTACATCGACGCCTGCGCCCGGGCGACCGGCGCCGAGACCCTCCTGGACGAACGCCTGGCCACGCTGCTCGCCGAGCGCTCCTCCCGCAACCCCCGCCGCATCAAACGCCTGGTCAACGGCTTCGTACTGGAAGCCACCCTCAACCCCATGTGGGCCGACCACCCGCCCGAGGCGGTCATCCGCACCCTGCTGCTGCAGTACTTCTACGCCGACTTCTACCGGATGATGACCGGGCCGCCGGGCGCCGACAGCGGCGATGTGATCACGGAGTTCCGCACCTACCGCCGGGTGCGGGCGCTGCTGCGGGCCCCGGACGCGCTGCCCGAGCAGGACCGCGAGGCGGTCGTCGGCTTCCTGCGGGACCACGATGTGACCGAGCGGGAACTGACGGACCCGGTACGGGCCCTGCGCCAGCTGGAGCGCCAACTGCCCAGCGGATTCCCCGAGATGGTCACCGACCAGGGCTTCACCTCGCTGATCGACGGGCTGATGGAGCTGCCGCGGGCGGGGGAGATGGTGCGGCGGCTGCGCGAGGGGGCGGCGGTGCCCGCCCCGGCGCTCGCGGCCCCTGCGGCCACCGGTGCCTTTCCCGCCCTGGACGGGGTGGCCATCCTGTGGGTGGACGACTTCCCCGCCAACAACCAGGACTTGATCGCCCTCTTCGAGGCCGAGGGGGCGGTCGTGGAACTGGCGACCGGCGACGAGGCCGCCGATGCCGTCATCGACGTCCGGCCGCCGACGCTGATCCTCTCGGACATCGCCCGTGGCCGGAACGCCCACGCCGGGTTCGACTACGTGGGCAAGCTGCGCGAGGACAACCGTTTCACCGGGCCCGTGGCCTTCTACGCGAACCGGATCACACCGGACCGGGTGGCTCGGGGACAGGAGCTGGGGGCCACGGTGACGGCCAGCCCGGCCGACGTCGATCGTTTCGTCAGGACGGTGGCCGCCCGGTCCCGGTCCCTGCGGCCGCCGACGGACTGATCACTTCGCCGCGGAGCCCGCAGGCGTCCGGCGTACCGTACGGCCCGCCAGGACGTCCGTCCGCCTGCCGTCCTCGATGACGAAACGGCCGTCGATCAGGACGTGCGGGATGCCGGTGGGCAGCGCGCGCGGGGTGTCGAAGGTGGAGCGGGCGGCGACCGTGTCCGGGTCGAAGAGGACCAGGTCGGCGCGGTAGCCCTCGCGCACCAGGCCGCGGTCGGGCAGGCGCAGCCGGGCCGCGGCGCGCGAGGTGAGGTGGGCGACGCACTCCTCCAGGGACAGCACGCCCAACTCCCGTGCGTACCTGCCCAGATACTGCGGGAAGGTGCCGTACGCGCGCGGGTGCGGCTTGTCGCCCTGGAGGATGCCGTCGCTGCCGCCGGTGTGGACGCGGTGCCGCATGATCTGCCGCACGTTCTCCTCGTGGCCCACGTGCTGCAGGATCGTCGAGCCGAGCCGGTCCTCGATCAGCAGACGGCGGGCGGTGGTCCAGGACTCCTCGCCGCGCTCGGCGGCGCTGCGGGCGACGGTGCGGCCCACGTACCCCGCAAGGCCCCGGTCGCTGACGCCGGAGATCTCTATGGTGTCCCACTCGATGGGCACGCCGTGGCAGCCGTCGGAGCCGGTGACCTCCAGGTCGTGGCGTATCCGCGCCGCGGTGTCCGCGTCCCTCAGGCGGGCCAGGATCGCCTCGGGGCCGCCCTCGGCCGCCCAGCTCGGCAGCATCGCGACCAGCGTCGTACAGCCGGGGGTGTACGGGTAGGTGTCCAGGGAGATGTCGCAGCCGGAGTCCAGGGCCCGGTCCAGCAGGGCCAGCAGCTCGGGTGCGCGGCCCTTGTTGACGCCGAAGTTCATGGTGGCGTGGGCCAGATGCAGGGCGCAGCCGGCCTCGCGGGTCAGGCTCACCATCTCCTCGTACGCCTCCAGGGCGCCCGCCCCGTAGGAGCGGTGGTGCGGGCAGTAGTAGCCGTCGTAGGCGGCCACCACCCGGCACAGCTCGGTCAGTTCGGCGTCCGAGGCGTACATCCCGGGCGTGTAGGTCAGGCCGGAGGACAGGCCGACGGCGCCTTCCTCCAGGCCCTGCCCGACCAGCTGCCGCATACGGGCCAGCTCGTCGGGGGTGGCCGCGCGGTCCTCGTAGCCGACCGCGAGCATGCGCACGGTGCCCTGGGGGATGAGGTAGGCGGCGTTGACGGCGATGCCCTGGCCGTCGAAGCCGTGGTCCAGGCGGTCCAGGTACTCGCCGACGGTGCGCCAGGTGAAGTCGATGTCCGAACCGTCGCCGTTCCAGCCGGTGATCTGGGTCCGCACCTTCGCCAGGGTCGCCTCGTCGACCGGCGCGTAGGACAGGCCGTCCTGGCCGATGACCTCCAGGGTCACGCCCTGGGCCGCCTTGGCCTCGTGGGAGGGGTCGCGCAGCAGGGCGAGGTCGCTGTGCGCGTGCATGTCGATGAAGCCGGGGGCCAGCGCGAGGCCGGCCGCCTCCACCACCCGCGCGCCGCCGGGGCGCCTGCCCTCGCCCTCCTTGACGACGGCGGCGATCCGGCCGTCGGCCAGGGCCACATCGGCGCGGTAGGACGGGTCGCCGGACCCGTCGATGACGCGTACATCGCGGAACACGGTGTCCATGAGGGTGCCTTTCACGGCGTTCGCGGGGGCGGGCAATGTCCCGGGGGCGGCAGGGGAGGCGGCCGGTGATCAGAAGAAGGTGCGCAGATAGTCCGTGACCGTGCCGTCCGCCTCGGCCAGCGGGATCAGCTGCCACTTGTCGAAGGACGTGCACGGGTGCGACAGGCCCATGCCGATCCAGTCGCCGACCTCCAGCTCCGTACCGTCCTCGGTGGCGACCCAGGTGTGCTGGTCGGACAGGCCGGTCACCGAGATGCCGGTGGCGGGGCGCACCACGCCGTCCCTGCCGGAGCGCACGACCTGCGCCTCAGGCAGGTGCAGGTCGTAGGCGGCGTCCCGCTTGCCCGCGTTCAAGAAGGCCTGGCCGGGGGAGGGGCGGGAGACGACCTGCGCCCACAGGCGGAAGGCGGGCTGCAGCGCGCCCTCCTGCGGGACGCGGTTGAAGGGCGTCAACTCCCGGTAGTGGCCGTCGTCGTGGGAGACGTACGCGCCCGAGCGCAGCAGCTTGAGCGTGGGCCGGGACAGCTCCGGCAGCTCGGCGAAGACCTCGGCGACGGCGTCGAACCAGGCGCTGCCGCCCGCGCTGACGACGATCTGCTCCAGGTCGGCGAAGCGGCCGTCCTTGTCGAAGGCGACGGCCAGCGCGGTCAGCCGGCGTAGCCAGGCGGTGACCCGCTCGGGCGTCGCCTGCGGCACCTCGCCCTCGTAACCCGCGACGCCCACCAGGCGCAGGGTGTCCACGCCCGCGACGGCGTCGGCCAGTTCGAGGCACTCGGCCTCCGTACGGGCACCCGTACGCGCGCCCTCGCCGGCGCCCAGCTCGACGACCACGTCCACCGGGCGGGAGGCGCCCGCCGCGCGCAGGGCGGCGTCCATCAGCTCGATGCCGCGCAGCGAGTCGACGTAGCACAGGAAGCGGAAGGAGGGGTCCTCGGCCAGCTCGGCGGCCAGCCAGCGCAGCGCCGCGGCGTCCACCAGCTCGTTGGCCAGGAAGATGTTCTCGATGCCGAAGGCGCGGGCGACGCGCACCTGGGCGGGGACGGCCAGGGTGATGCCCCAGGCGCCGTGGTCGAGCTGGCGGGCGAAGAGCTGCGGCGACATGGAGGTCTTGCCGTGCGGCGCGAAGGCCAGGCCGTGCCGGTGGGAGTAGGTCTCCATCAGCGCGAGGTTGTGCTCGACCGACTCGGCGGACAGGGCCAGTACGGGGGTGGTGAAGCCGCCGGTGAACAAGGAGCGGCGCTCGGCGGCCAGTTGGCGTACGGAGAGCCCCTCGGCGTCCGGGGGGAGGGCCTTGAAGCGGTGGTCCACGCGCTCGTCGGCGAGGGCCGCGAGCTGCCGCGTGAGTCCGTCGGCGGCGCTGTCGGCGTGCGGATCGGCGGCCATGGGAGCCTCCTCCAAGTTCCTGTTGCATTCTATGCAACACCCATTGCGCATATCGCTTACTGCTGTCTAACATCCGAGCCATCGCCTGGTCAATGGCCGGTAGCGCACTGCCGAACAGCCCCGATACAAGGAGCGAACGAGACCGTGCCCACGCCCCCTCACGTCAGCGACGTCAACGTCAGCCAAGGCGTCGACGTCGTCTGTCTCGGCGAGTCCATGGTCACCTTCCTGCCCGCCGAACCCGGGCGCCTCGCCGACGTGCCCACCTTCCACCGCGGCATCGGCGGCGCCGAGTCCAACGTCGCCTGCGCCCTGGCCCGTACCGGACACAGCGCCCGCTGGATCTCCCGGGTCGGCACCGACGGCTTCGGCGACCACCTCCTGGAGGCCATCGCCGCGCACGGCGTGGACGTCAGCCACGTCCAGCGCGACGCCGCCCGCCCCACCGGCATCTACTTCCGTACGGCGGGCGAGCGCGCCACCGGCACCGGCGAGCGCGCCACCGGCCTCGCGGAAGTCGTCTACTACCGCGCCGGATCCGCCGCCTCCGCCATGTCGCCCGCCTTCCTGGACCAGACCGCGCCGCGCGCCCTGGCCGACGCCCGCGTTCTGCACCTCACCGGCATCACCGCCGCCCTCTCCGACAGCTGCCGGGACGTCCTGCGCGTACTGACCGGACGCGGCGCCACCGACGCGGCCCGGCCCACCGCGGCCCGCCCGCTGATCTCCTTCGACGTCAACTACCGCGTCAACCTGTGGGCCGGCCGCACCACCGACGGCCCCCGCCTCCTGCTGGACCTGGCCCGCGGCTGCGACCTGGTCTTCGTCGGCGAGGACGAGGCCGAGGCCGCCTGGGACCTGCACGGCCCCGACGCCGTACGCGCCGCCCTGCCCGAACCCGCCACCCTGGTCGTCAAACAGGGCGCCGAGGGCGCCACCGTCTACGCGCGCGGCGCCGACGGCACCGACACCGTCACCTTCGCCCCCGCCCTCACGGTCGACGTCGTCGCCCCCGTAGGAGCCGGCGACGCCTTCGCCGCGGGGTTCCTCTCCGCCACCCTGCGCGAGCTGCCCGTATTCGAGCGCATCCGGCACGGACACCTGATGGCCGCCGCCTCCCTGACCGTCCCCGGAGACCTGGGCACCCCGCCCGCCCGCGCCCTGGCCGACCGCCTCGCCGCCCTCGCCCCCGCCGACTGGGGCACACTGCGACTCGGCCCCGGCTGGAGCACCGACGGGGCGCACGACGCACGGGTGGAGGTCCGTACACAGTGAACGAGGCAAGCATGGGGGTCCGGCCGGACAGCGGCCGGGGGAAGACCACGCGGGGCCGCACCCCCGCCGCACGGGAAGTGGTGCCCGCATGAGCGAGCCTGGCGAGCGAATCATGGAAAGGTGCGCGCGGTGCGCATGCGAGCCCGCCGACCGCGGGGAGGCCGGCGCATGAGTCAGACCGTCGACCGCGCGCTGAGCATCCTGCCGCTGCTCGCCGAGGGCCCCGCCAACCTGGAGCAGGTGGCGACCCGGCTGGGCGTGCACAAGTCCACCGCCCTGCGGCTGCTGCGCACCCTCCACGAGCACGGCATCGTCTACCGCCAGGCCGACCAGCGCTACCGCCTGGGCGCCCGCCTCTTCGCGCTCGCCCAAGAAGCCGTGGAGAACCTGGACGTACGCGAGATCGCCCACCCCCACCTCGTCGCGCTCAACGAGAGCTGCGGCCACACCGTCCACCTCGCGGTGTACGAGGAGAACGAGGTCCTCTACATCGACAAGGTCGAGAGCCGCTACCCGGTACGCATGTACTCGCGCATCGGCAAGCCCGTCGCCATCACGGTCGCCGCGGTCGCCAAACTGCTGCTCGCCGACCTCACCGAGCCGGAGCGCCGCGCGCTCGCCGAACGGCTCGACTACCCCAGATACACGGCCCGTTCGACACCTGACGCCTCCGCCTTCCTGGCCGAGCTGGACACGGTGCGCGAACAGGGCTGGGCCACCGACCTCGGTGGCCACGAGGAGTCCATCAACTGCATCGGGGCCCCCATCCGCGGTGCGGACGGCCGCGTCGTCGCCGCCATGTCGGTGTCCGCGCCGAACGTCGTCGTCACGGCCGAGGAACTCCTCACCCTCCTCCCGCTGGTACGCCGCACCGCGGACGCCATCAGCCGGGAGTACTCCGGAACCGCAAGTCCCCAGCACACAGCTGGCTCGCTCAAGGAAGACCGATAATGACCGAGAAGATCGCGATCACCCCGGCCACCCACACCACCCCGCCCGCGAAGTTCTCCCACGGCGTGAAGAAGGGCAACATCCTTCAGGTCGCCGGCCAGGTCGGCTTCCTGCCCGCCGTCGACGGCCAGGCCCCCACCCCGGCCGGCCCGACCCTGCGCGAGCAGACCCTGCAGACCTTCGCCAACGTCAAGGCGATCCTGGAGGAGGGCGGCGCGAGCTGGGACGACGTGATGATGATGCGCGTCTACCTCACGGACGTGGACCACTTCGCCGAGATGAACCAGATCTACAACGAGTACTTCGAGGAGCAGGGCCTCAAGGCCCCGGCCTCGGCCCGTACGACCGTCTACGTCGGTCTGCCCAAGGGCCTGCTCATCGAGATCGACGCGCTCGCCGTCCTGAGCTGACGCCGGAGCCCGAACCCCCTTGCATTTAGCGCTGATTCACCTTCGCAGCACGCCGCACGGCGCGGCGCCCCGTACCGACGGGGCGCCGTGTCGCGGTCCGCCCTACCCGGAACCCCCCTGCCTGACAACGGAGTCACAGAATGTTCCTCGCCGCGGCCCCCGCCCCCACAGCGCCAACCCCACCGCACACCGGTGGACTGCTCGCCCTGATACCCGGCACCGGCGGTCTGCTGACCGTCGCCGCGCTCGGCATCGTCCTGCTCCTCGTCCTGATCATCAAGGTCAGGCTCCAGCCGTTCGTCGCCCTCCTGGCCGTCTCCGTGGCCGTGGGCCTCGCCGCGGGCCTGTCCGTGACCGAGCTCTTCGGTACGGTCCAGAAGTCCGCCGCCACCTCGCTGATCGAGACCGGCATGGGCGGCATACTCGGCCATGTCGCCATCATCATCGGGCTGGGCACCATGCTCGGCGCGATCCTCGAAGTCTCCGGCGGCGCCGAGGTGCTGAGCGGGAAGCTGCTCGGCCTCTTCGGCGAGAAGCGCGCCCCGCTCGCGATGGGCCTGACCGGCCTGATCTTCGGTATCCCGGTCTTCTTCGACGTCGGCATCTTCGTCCTCGCGCCGATCGTCTACGCCGCCGCCAAGCGCTCCGGCAAGTCGATCCTGCTGTACTGCATGCCGCTGCTGGCGGGCCTGTCCATGACCCACGCCTTCCTGCCGCCGCACCCCGGACCGGTCGCCGCCGCGGGCCTGTTCAAGGTCGACCTGGGCTGGGTCATCCTCATGGGCATCGTCTGCGGCATCCCCGCCGTCCTCGCGGCCTGGGGCTACGCGGCCTGGATCGGCAAGCGGCTGTTCGTCGAGGTGCCCCAGGACATGGTCGAGGCCGCGGCCGAGGCCAAGGCCGCCGTGGCCGCCGAACAGAAGGCCGCGGGCGTCACGCCGAAGGAGAAGCCGGTCGCCCTCGGCACCGTCCTCGCCATCATCGGCACCCCCCTGGTCCTCATCCTCCTGGCGACCTTCTCCTCCATCGCCCTGGACCCCTCCACCCTCCGCTCGGTCATCGAGTTCTTCGGCAACCCCTTCGTGGCGCTGACCATCGCGCTGGTCCTGTCGTACTACCTGCTGGGCATCCGCCGCGGCTGGTCCCGCAAGTCCCTGGAGACCGTCTCCACCGCCTCCCTGAAGCCGGTCGGCAACATCCTCCTGGTCGTCGGCGCCGGCGGCATCTTCGGCGCCGTCCTCAAGGGCAGCGGCGTCGCCGTCGCCCTCTCCGACACCTTCCACAACGTCGGTCTCCCCGTCATCGTCCTCGCCTGGCTGGTATCGGTCGTCCTGCGCGTGGCCCAGGGCTCCGCCACCGTCGCCATCGTCACGACAGCGGGCATCGTCCTCCCTCTGGTGGAAGGCCAGGGCCTCTCCCAGGCCCACCTCGCCCTGATCATCATGGCCATCTCGGCGGGCTCGATCTTCGCGTCGCACGTGAACGACGGCGGTTTCTGGATGGTGGCCAAGTACTTCGGCATCTCCGAGCGCGACACCCTGAAGTCGTGGACGGTCCTGGAGACGGTGCTCTCCGTCGTCGGCTTCGCGGTGGCCGGGCTGGTGAGCCTGGTCGTCTAGCGGTACGGGCCGCGGGCGCCGCAGGGCAGGGCCCGGTCCGTACGGAGGGCGTACGGACCGGGCCCCGGCAAGCTCAACCCGCCTTGCAGTACTGGTTCTCCTTGCCGATGGAGCGGTACATGCAGTCGCTGTTCTCCAGCAGCTGCAGTACGGCGTCCCGGTTGCGGCTGGTCTCGCGCTCGATCACTTCGTCGGGCGGGTAGAAGCCGCCGCCTCCGGATCTCGGGTACATCTCGAAGGTGTAGCCGAAGATTTTCTGGTTGCCCCAGAGCCAGTCGTCTATGGAGCCGTCGGTGATGTAGAGGTCGCTGGACTGTTCGGGGGTGTAGCCGTTGCTGGCGGCCATTTTGCGGCCTACGGCGGCGAAGGCGTCGTGGTCGTCCTGGGTGAGGCCGGGGGCGGTGTCGTTGTAGGTCCAGCCGTAGGGCCACAGGACGAGTTCGCTGTAGGTGTGGAAGTCGATGGCGGTCTTGATCTGCTGTTTGCCGTCCACGACGCGGCTGCGGACGAAGTTGGAGACGACCTTGACCTCGGGCGCCGACTCGGGGGCGGGGCCGCGGTAGGTCTCGGAGCCGGTGTTGCCCGAAGAGCCGCCGCAGCAGCCCCACTTGTAGTTCCAGTTGCGGTTCTCGTCCGTGCCGACGTTGGCGGAGCCGGAGTTGGGCTGGCGGTTCTTGCGCCAGCTGCGGTAGGAGCCGGTGGCGATGTCGTACTCGCCGCCGTCGGGGTTGAGGTCCGGGATGATCCAGATCTCGCGCTCGTCCACCATCTTCTTCAGGCGGGCGTCGGTGGCGTAGTCCTCGCCGAACTCGCGCAGCAGGTAGAGGGCCATCTCGACGGTGAGGTGCTCGCGGGCGTGCTGGTGGTGGGTGAAGAGCACTTCCGGCTCGGCCTCGTCGGTGGCGACATTGTCGCTGATCTTGATGGCGACCAGGTCGCGGCCCTGGTGGGACTTGCCGATCACGCGCTTGCTCATGATGGAGGGGTACTTGGCGACGCGGTCGTTGATCTCCTGCGTCATCTCGGCGTAGTTGTGGTAGCGCGAGTCGGCCGGCGGGAAGTCCTTGACGGTCGGCTCTTTGCCGTCCGTACGGGCCGGTGGTGCGGGAAGCGCCTTGAGACGGTAGCCGAGTTGGCGTACGAGCTCGGCCTGTGCCGTATCGGCGGTGACGACGACGTGGTGGCCGTGGACCTCGTCGATGGACACTCCGGTGGAGGCGAGGGCGGTGCGCTGGCGGGCGGTGGAGACGCCCGGGACCTCGTACTGCCGCTGGGTGTCGCGGTCCTTGCCGGGCGCGGTCAGGGCGGCGCCGACGCCGTTGGCCGCTGCGGTGGGCTCCGGCCGACCGGAGTCCTCCGATCGGGCCGCGACCGGCGCGGCGAGCGCGAGGGTGAGCAGTGCGGCGAGGGCGGTGGTCCGTCTGCCGCGTATTCGTTGGCTCTGTCGGCTTCGTGGGCTCCGTGGTCGCATGCGATCTCCTGAGGGGTGTGAGTCGAGCGCCTGCGCCAGTGTTTGACGCTTGCATGACATGGTCAAGGGTGTTCGAGTGATGGAAATCCGCCAACTTTCGTGTGAGTACGGAAAGTTGATTGCCTCGGCCCCCGCGCACCCCAACAATGCGCACGATCGACCGAACGACGTTCGGTCCGCAACCTGAGAGGACCCCCACAGATGCCTCCGCACATGCACAGACCTCTCGTCGGCACCCTGGCCACCGCCGTCCTCGGCGCCGCGGCCCTGGCGGGAACGGCGGGCACGGCCACCGCCGCCGACCAGTCGGCACGGACCAAACCGGCCAAGGCGGTTGACTTCGCGGGCACCGTCGCCCTCAGCAACTGCTCGGGCTCGGTGGTGCGGCTGCCCAGCTCGCAGGACAGCGACCCCGCCCTGGTCCTGTCCAACGGCCACTGTCTGGAGACCGGCATGCCCGGCGCCGGCGAGGTCGTCGTCGACCGGCCCTCCAGCAGGACCTTCACCCTGCTCAACTCCTCGGGCGGCAACGCCGGTACGGTCCGCGCCTCCAAGGTGGCGTACGGCACCATGACCGACACCGACGTCTCGCTGTACGAGCTGACCTCCACCTATGCCCAGATACAGCAGCGCTACCGGATCAAGGCGCTCGACCTGGACCCCGGCCACCCCGTGGCGGGCAAGGCCATCAAGGTCGTCTCCGGCTACTGGAAGCGCATCTACTCCTGCAACATCGACGGGTTCGTCTACCGCCTCAAGGAGGGCGACTGGACCTGGAAGGACTCCGTCCGCTACACCTCTCCCTGCAATGTCATCGGCGGCACCTCCGGCTCCCCGGTGGTGGACGAGGCCAGCGGCAAGGTGGTCGCCGTCAACAACACCCTCAACGAGAGCGGCCAGCGCTGCACCCTCAACAACCCCTGTGAAGTGGACAAGAACGGCCAGGTCACGGTGCGGCGCGGCATCGGGTACGCCCAGCAGACCTATGGCATCACCAAGTGCTTCGGCACCGGCAACAAGCTGGACTTGAACAAGGCCGGGTGTGAACTGCCCAAGCCCGCACGGCGGTAACACGCCCCTGTAAGGAGCGCGGGGAACTGCGCGAACGGCCCCCACCGGCCCGCGGCCGCTCACTGCCTCACGGGGCTGGGCGCATGGCGCGGCTGCCCGCCGGTGGGGTGCCGCTGTGCCCACAGCGGCGGTGGGAGGGAAGGGCGGGCGGCTCGCATGCCCACAGCTAGGAGTAGGCAGAGGGGGAGCGCATGGTGCAGGAGTCGGGTGATGGCGCCGGAGAACTGATCGGCGCGCCGCGCAAGCCCAGTTGGCGTTCGATCGGCCCCGGCATCGTGGTCGCCGCCACCGGCGTCGGCGCCGGGGACCTGGTCGCGACGCTGATCGCGGGCAGCAAGTTCGGCTACACCCTGCTGTGGGCGGCGGTGATCGGCTGTCTGGTGAAGATCTCGCTGGCGGAGGCGGCGGGGCGCTGGCACCTGGCGACCGGCCGGACGCTCTTCGAGGGCTGGCGCTCGCTCGGCAGGTGGACCACGGTCTACTTCGTGATCTACGTGGTGGTCTGGGGTTTCGCGTACGGGGCGACCGCGATGTCCTCCAGCGCGCTGCCCCTGCAGGCGCTCTTCCCGGACGTGATGGAGCTCAAGGTCTGGGCCGTGCTGTGCGGCCTGGTCGGGCTGGTCTTCGTCTGGTTCAACCAGTACGCCGTCTTCGAGAAGGTCATGACGGTGCTGGTCGGGGTGATGTTCGTGGTCACGGTGTATCTGGCGGTGCGGGTCGGGCCGCACCTGGGCGAGGCGCTGGCCGGGCTCGCCCCCGTACTGCCGGACGGCTCGCTGCTCTACACCCTCGGTCTGATCGGCGGCGTCGGCGGGACGATCACCCTTGCCGCGTACGGCTATTGGGTCAACGCCAAGGGGTGGACCGACAGCAGCTGGATGCGGATGATGCGGCTGGACAACCGCGTCGCCTACCTCACCACCGGCATCTTCGTCGTCGCCATGCTCTTCGTGGGCGCCGAGCTGCTGCACACCTCGCACATCGCGCTCACCAAGGGCGACAAGGGGCTGCTCGATCTGAGCGATCTGCTGGAGCAGCGGTACGGCGTCGCGACGGCGAAGCTGTTCCTGGTGGGCTTCTTCGCGACGTCCTTCACCTCGCTGATCGGCGTCTGGCACGGCGTGAGCCTGATGTTCGCGGACTTCGTCGAGCACTTCCGGCGACGGCCGGGCACGCAGGCGGCGGGCGAGCAAGCGCCGGGCGAGCGGGTGCCGAGCGAGCAAGCGCCGGGCGAGCGGGCGCCGGTGCGGCCGCGCGAGAAGTCGCTGCCCTTCCGCGCGTATCTGCTGTGGCTGACCTTCCCCCCGATCTCCCTGCTCTTCCTGGACCAGCCCTTCGCGCTGGTGGTGGGCTACGGCGTGCTGGGCGCGTTCTTCATGCCCTTCCTCGCCCTGACGCTGCTGTGGCTGCTCAACTCCTCGCGCGCGCCCCGGCAGTGGCGCAACGGCATCCTGAGCAATGTGATGCTGGCGGCCGCCGGGCTGCTGTTCGTCGTGCTGTGCGTCCAGCAGATCCGGGAGATCCAGTGGTAGCGGAGGCACGGCGTCCGAGGCCGCGGGACGGCCTGCGCGTAAAGGGATATGTAGCGTTCGGACAAAAGCAGTCAAGGGGCGCTATCAGTATTTCTGAACGTGTTCTCCGTCGCCTGACTGGTCGATAAAGTGCTGAGCCAACAGCGCAGTGAAGTGTCGATCCGCGGTCACCGAGCCCCCGGCGACCGGAATGAGTGGGGGGACGCGACGTGCCGACCGCGACAGCTGTCACCAGCCCGGACCTCGCGCTGCCCGCCCTGGACCGCAGCACCCCCGCGGCCCTGGTCCTGCAGCCCCCGCACACCCAGCCGTTGGACGACGCCCTGACGGAGATGGCGGCGGTGCTGGAGCACCACGGCCATGTGGTGGCGCTGTACTCCTCCGCCTGTCCCGCGCCCCATGTACGGCGGCTGCACACCCTGCGCGCCGTCCTGGAGAGCGACCGGATCGCCATCGTCGCGCTGGACCTGCCGCCGCTGGCGGTGGCCGTACTCGCCCGTCAGCTGCGGCAGTTGTCGCTGTGCGACCTCAGCCCGGGGGTGCTGGCCTGCTCGGCGCGGCTGCTGGGGCACTACATCCACGCGGGCGCGCTGCTGGGCAGCGTCAGCAAACTGGACCGCATCGAGGTGGACCTGCGCTCCCATGTGAAGTCCTGGATGCCCGGCGCGCACTTCGCGGTGCTGGCCAACCCTGAGCCCGTACTGTCCCCCGTGGGCAAACACAGTGCGCAGGCGGGGCTGCCCGCGCCCGGCTTCGCCACCCAGCTCGCCGTGGCCCGCGGCCAGTTGACCAGCGAGTGGGCCGGTGCGGTGCTGGCCCCGTCCTGGCAGGTGCAGAGCGTGTACGAGACCCGGCTGCCGGCCGAGTCCGCCGCGTGGTGGGGCACCCACAAGCTGGTCGAATTCGCCGCGGCCATCCCGGATGTGTCGATTCTCCACCAACTGGTGTCCTCCGTACGCAAAGAGGAGTGCCGCTGGTGCGGGCTCGAACTCATCGGGGACCGCTGCGCGTTCTGCTCGGCGCCGCTCGCGCAGCCCACCGCGGACGGGCCGCCCGGCGCGCTGCCGGCACGCGGCGCCCCGCCGCCCGCCCTCTCCCTGGAGAAGGCCCCCACCGCCCCCTCGGCGCTGCGCCGCCGCGGCCTGTCCCCGGTCGCCCCCACCGGCGTACCGGCAGCGGGGCGCACCCGATGAGCCCGGCCCGCCCCTGCGGGAGTCCCGCCTGCCACCCCGTCCCGATCGAGGTTGTCCGCTCATGAACTCACGCCAGCGGCGCGGAGTGATCCTGCTGCTCCTGTCGGTCCTGTGTGCGCTCGGCGCGTTCGTCGGCGTGCTGTCCGTGGTGCGGGACGTGGAGTCCAAGGTCGGTCCGGAGAAGACCGCGTACCGCCTCAAGGAGGAGGTCCCGGCCTATGAGGAGCTGGATCCGGGGAAGTTCGAGAAGGTGAGCATGCCCGAGCGGTGGCTGCCCGCCACCGCCGTCACCGATCTCGACGCGCTGCGCGGCAAGATCGCGGTGACCCCGCTGCACAAGGGCTCGCTGCTGCAGAACGACATGATCGTGGACCGCCCCGCGCTCAAGCCGGGCCAGCAGGAGATCGCCATCATGATCGACGCCGCCACGGGGGTGGCGGGCAAGCTGCACCCCGGCGACCGCGTCAACATCTTCGCCACCTTCGAGGGCAAGAGCACCGGCGACAAGCCCGTCTCCAAGGTCATCGTCGCGGGCGCCCAGGTCATCCACGTCGGTACGAAGAAGAGCCAGGAGCCCAGGGACCCGGGCGGCACCACCGTCAGCAGCGGCCGCCGCTCGGGCGAAGCCGTCCCGATCACCTTCGCGCTGGGCACCGAGGACGCCCAGCGCGTCGCCTACGCCGAGTCCTTCGCCACCCACGTACGCCTCGCCCTGGTGGCGCCGGGCGGCGAGGGGGGCGTACCGCCCGCCCAGCGCACCTACACCCTCGACGGCGACAAGTGAACCGGAGGCCCCGGTGACCATCCGCATCCTCCCGGCGGTCGGCGACCCCGACGCCGCCAGAGCCGTTTGCGCCCTGCTCGGCCAGCTCCCGGACGCCGAACCCGCGCCCCCGGTCGCCGACTCCACCACCCTGGTCAACGCGCTGGCCTCGGCCGCGGGCGACGCGGGCGGCCCGGCCCCCGCCGAACTGCCCGAGGTCGTCCTGGTCCACGAGCGGATCGGCCCCGTCCCGGCCCTGGAGCTGATCCGCGAGATCGCGCTGCGCTTCCCCGCCGTCGGCGTCGTACTGATCACCACCGACGCGGGGCCCGCCCTGTTCTCCGCCGCCATGGACGCCGGGGCCCGCGGCATCGTGGGACTGCCGCCCGCCTACGACGAACTGGCGGCCCGGGTGCAGGCCGCCGCGCAGTGGGCCACGGGCGTACGGGTCCACCTCGGCGGCAGCCCGGACGCCCTGGCCGCGGGCCCGAACGGCACCCTTCTCACGCTCACCGGCGCCAAGGGCGGGGTGGGCACCACCGTCGCCGCCGTACAACTGGCACTGGCCGCGCGGGCCGCCGGGCGCAGTGTGGCGCTGGTGGACATGGACCTCCAGTCCGGCGACCTCGCCTCCTACTTGGACGTGCAGTTCCGGCGCTCCATCGTCGATCTGGCGGGCATCTCGGACATCTCGCCGAGGGTGCTGCAGGATGCCGTGCACGCCCATCACACCGGGCTGGGCCTGCTGCTGGCGCCCGAGGAGGGCGAGCGGGGCGAGGAGGTGGACGACCGCGCGGCCCGGCAGATCCTGGCCGCACTGCGCTCGCGCTACGAGGTCGTGATCGTGGACTGCGGCTCCCAGATGCAGGCCGCCAACGCCGCAGCGGTCGAACTCGCCGACACCGCGCTGCTGGTGACCACCCCCGACGTGGTGTGCGTACGGGCCGCCAAGCGGCAGGTGCGGCTGTGGGACCGGCTGCAGATCCGCAAGGCGGAGGAGACCACGACCCTGGTCAACCGCCTCACCCGGCACACCGAGATCCAGCCGCCGCTGGTGGCCAAGGCCACCGGGACCAAGGTCGCGCGGACGTCGATCCCCGCCCATTTCAAGGAACTCCAGCCCTGTGTGGACTCCGGCAGGATGCAGGACCTGGACGGCCGCTCCGGCGTCCGCCAGGCGCTGTGGGCGCTGGCGGGCGAGCTGGGGCTGGTGGAGTCGCCCGCGGCGCGGCAGGGGCGGGGCAGCCACCGGGCGCGTACGTCCCTGACGGGGCGCCGGCGCAAGGCGCTGCCGGCCGGTACGTCACCGGCGGCCCCGGACGCGGCCGGGCCGCACGAGGAAGCGTGATGAGGGCGCGCCTGAGGACGGCGGACGACCGGGGCCAGGTCTCCGTGGAATTCCTCGGGCTGACCCCGCTGATCCTGCTCGTGCTCGTGCTGCTGTGGCAGTTCGTGCTGGTCGGCTACACCTTCACGCTCGCGGGCCACGCGGCGGACAAGGGCGCCAGGGCCGGGACCGTGACGGGCGCGGGCGCCTGCGCGGCCGCCGCCACCGAGGACCTGCCGGGGGCGTGGCAGGAGGGCGCCGTCACCAACTGCGGTGCCCAGGGCGGCCTGTACAAGGCGACGGTCCGGCTGAAGGTACCGGTCCTCTTCCCCGGCGCCGTCGGCTTCCCCTGGCCCGTCTCCGGCACGGCGGGCGTGGTCCGGGAGGAGCCCGAGGGGTGGGGGGAGTGAGGACGGTGCGCAGGAGAGGGCGACGGCTCAGGGAAGCCCGCGCCGGGGACCGCGGCCAGGTCTCCCTGGAGTTCCTCGGCTTCCTGCCGCTGCTGCTGATCGTGGCGCTCGCCGTGATCCAGCTCGGCATCGGCGCGTACGCCGTCCAGCAGGCCGGTACGGGAGCGCGGGCCGCCGCACGGGCCGCGTCCCTGGACGAGCAGGACCACCCGCCCGACCCGGTCGGCGCCGGACAGGCGGCGATGAGCGACTGGGTCGGCGAGAGTGCGCCGATCACGGTCAGCCGGGGCGGCGGCCAGGCGCGGGCCACGGCCACGGTCACCATCCCCTCGGTCATCCCCGGCGTCGACAACTTCGGTACGGCCAGCCGCAGCGCCACCATGCCGCTGAGCGAGGACACGGCCGGAGCGCCGGGTACGCCGGGAGGGACAGGACAGCCATGAGCCTAAAAGCCCGTATCGCCGCGCCGGAGGTGCCCGCCGAGGCGCGCCAGGACGGCCATCTGGTCGCCGTCTACCGCGCCAAGCTCCTGGCGGAGATCGACCTGGCGGAGATGTCCTCGCTGGCCGCCGCCGAGCGCCGCAGCCGCCTGGAGCGGGTGCTGGGCCACATCATCAGCCGCGAGGGCCCGGTGCTGTCCACCGCCGAGCGCGCCCAGCTGATCCGCAGGGTCGTGGACGAGGCGCTGGGGCTGGGGGTCCTGGAGCCGCTGCTGGAGGACGCCTCGGTCACCGAGATCATGGTCAACGGCCCCGACCAGGTGTACGTGGAGCGCGCGGGCCGGGTCGAGGCGGTCCCCGTACGCTTCGCCTCCCACGAGCAGCTGATGCAGACCATCGAGCGGATCGTCTCCACCGTCAACCGCCGGGTGGACGAGTCCAATCCGATGGTGGACGCCCGGCTGCCGTCCGGCGAGCGCGTCAACGTCATCATCCCGCCGCTCGCCCTCAACGGAGCCACCCTCACCATCCGCCGCTTCCCGCGCGCCTACACCCTGCCCGAACTCATCGGCATGGGCACGCTGGACGACCAGATGGTGATGCTGCTGGCCGGGCTCGTGCGCGCCAAGTTCAACGTCGTCGTCTCCGGGCCGACCGGCGCGGGCAAGACCACCCTGCTCAACGCCCTGTCCGGGCTGATCCCCGAGGGCGAGCGCATCATCACCGTCGAGGACGCCGCCGAACTCCAGCTCCAGCAGACCCATGTCATCCGCCTGGAGGCCCGCCCGCCCAATGTGGAGGGCAAGGGCCGGATCACCATCCGCGACCTCGTACGCAACTCCCTGCGCATGCGCCCCGACCGCATCATCGTCGGCGAGGTCCGCGGCGGCGAGACCCTGGACATGCTGCAGGCCATGTCCACCGGACACGACGGCTCGCTGGCCACCGTGCACGCCAACAGCGCCGAGGACGCGCTGATGCGGCTGCAGACCCTGGCCTCCATGTCGGACGTCAAGATCCCCTTCGAGGCGCTGCGGGACCAGATCAACAGCGCCGTGGACTGCATCGTCCAGCTCGCCCGGCACGCCGACGGCTCGCGCCGGATCAGCGAGATCGCCATCCTGGACTCCCGCGGCCACGAGGACTACCGCCTGGCCACGGCCTGCCGCTTCGACGCCGAGCCGATGGGCGCCGACCGCACCGTGCACGGCCGCTTTCGCTGCTTCCCGCTGCCGCGGCGGGTCGCCGAGCGGCTGTTCATGGCGAGCGAGCCGGTGCCGCCCGCCTTCGGCGTGGCGTCCAGCCTCGACCAACTCACCACCAGAGAAGCCAAGTAAGGGGACGCACGCAACCATGGACAGTCCCGCGCTGCTCGCCATAGGCGCCACCCTGCTCGGCGGGGTCCTGGCGGTCGTCGGCGTACGGACGTACGCGGCCGGACGCGCCCAGCGCCAGGCCGTGGTCGACCGGCTCTCCGACGAGCGCGCGCTGCCCCCGGCGGGCGGCAGACGCCGCCGATTCGCGGCCGTGGACCGGCGGCTGCGCGCCACCCGCCCGGGCCGCCGCCTGGAACTGCGGCTGGCCGCCACCGGGCTGGAGGTGACGCCCGGCGAGTTCTTCGTCTACCTGCTGGCGACGGTGGCCGGGCTGTGGCTGGTCGCCCAGGCCGTCCTCGCCCCCTTCTTCGGCCCCATCGCCGCCCTGACGGTCCTGTGGTGCGCGCACGCCTTCCTCAACTGGCAGCGGCAAAAGCGCATCGAGAAGTTCATCAACCAGCTGCCCGAGCTCTCCCGCATCCTCGCCAACGCCACGCAGGCGGGCCTCGCGCTGCGTACCGCCCTGAGCATGGCGGCCGAGGAACTGGAGGCCCCGGCGGGCGAGGAACTGGCCAAGGTCTCCGACAAGCTCGCCGTCGGCCACTCCATCGACGAGGCGCTGGGCGAGCTGGCCGAGCGCCTTCCCTCACGCGAACTGGTCGTCCTGGTCACGACGCTGGTGCTGGCCAACCGGGCCGGCGGCACCGTCGTCGCCTCGCTGCGCAACCTCACCAAGACCCTGGAGGAGCGCAAGGAGACCCGGCGCGAGGTGCGCACCCAGCTCTCCCAGGTGACGATCACGGCGTACGTGGTGCCGCTGCTGGGGGTGGGCACGCTGCTGCTGATGAACCGGATGGCGCCCGGCGCCATCGACCGGATGACCTCCAACGGGCTGGGGCAGCTGGCGGTGGTGGCGGCCTTCGTGCTCTACGCGGCGGGGTTCTTCCTCATCCGCCGGCTGTCCAAGATCGACGTATAGGGAGCGTGGCGGCGATGGGCATCGGCATCCTCCTGGCCCTGGTCCTGGGCCTGGCCGTGGCGGGCATGTGCTACGGCATCGCGCTCTTCCGCCGCGAGGCCGAACTGCCGCCGGACCTCGCCGTCGCGCTGGAGGTCGGCTCCTCGCGCACCACGGTGGTCGGCTCGGCGGTGGACCGCGCCGGTATGCGCTACGCGCCCTTCGTCCTGCGCCTGATGGGCGAGAAGCGGGTCGCCAGGGTACGGCGGCGGATCGACCGGGCGGGCAACCCCGGCGGCCTGACGGTGGACCGCTATGCCGCCCGGCGCGCGGTGTACGGCTTCATCGGGCTGCTCGGCGCGCTGGTGATGTTCCTGCGCGGACAGCCGCTGCTCGGTCTCCTCATGATCGCTTTCGCGCTGTTCTGGAACGAGGTCGGCATCTGGGCCGCCGTCCGCCAGCGCAAGGACACCATCGAGCGGACCCTGCCCGACTTCCTGGACGTCCTGGCCGTCGTGGTCAGCGCGGGCCTCGGCTTCCGCCAGGCGCTGGACCGGGTCGCGGAGAAGTACGAGGGGCCCTGGGCCGACGAACTGCGCATCACCCTGCGCCAGATGGACATGGGCGTCAGCCGCCGCGACGCCTTCGAGGAACTGCGCAGGCGCAACGACTCCGAGCAGGTGGCCCAGTTCGTCACCGCCCTGCAGCAGGGCGAGGAGCTGGGCGCGCCCATCGTGGACACCCTCATCCAGATCGCCGACGACATGCGGCGCACCGACGCCCAGAACGCCCGCCGCCGGGCGGCCAGGGCCGTACCGAAGGCGACGGTGGTCGTCACCACCTTCATGGTCCCGGCGACGATGATCCTGCTGGTCGCGGGCTTCTTCCTGGGGTCGGGGACGAACTTCGGGTCGCTGATGGGCGAATGAGTACTTCCGCTGTCGCCCTTGTAGTCCTTGTCGCCCCTGTCGCTCTTGCCTCCCCTGTCTCCTCTTCCCCCTGTCTTCGTCAAGGTCCGCCAAGTGACCTGCTCCATCGAAAACTTGGGCCGTTCTTGGCGTCGATTTGATCGAATCCGTTCTCCGCGCTCCTAGCATGAAGCTCTCTTGCCTCCGGCGCCCTACGCGCCGCTCCCTTGTCCCCGCATGCCTTCCGGATGCCTGCTTCCATGCCACCCGCCGCCTCCGCGGCCACCTCCGCTGCCCGCCGGGCACCGCAGCCCTGCGCCACCTGGCGCCGGTGGGCCGGGCTGGGCGTGCCCGCCCTCGTGATGGCGGGCGTCGCACTGTCCGTCCTCGCCATCGCGGGCTTCGACTCGCACGCCTCGCTGGAGTGCCACGAAAAGGGCTCGACCTTGCGTATGCACATGGCCGGGTGGGCCGGTCTGGCCTGTGGCGTCGCCGCCCCCGTGCTGTACGCCGTGCTGCGCCGCGCGGCGTGGCGGCGCGGCCAGGACCCGGACCGCCCGCGCGCGACCGGATTCGCCCTGGCCTTCGTGGTGTTCAACACCCTGGCGCTGATCCTCGAACTCTTCGTGATCTGGATGATGTACGCACCCGACCCTTCCGGCGGCCACGCCTGCTCCGCCCTCGCGTACGCCTTCCCCTTCTTCTAGTCGAACTCCCTTCGCAAGAGCAACGAGTTGTGCCACAGTGGGTGCCATTCTGGAGCGGTGCCTGTCCGTCGGGGAGGGAGGTGAAGAAGGGATGAAACTCCTGTTGCCAATGGGGCAGATGGGGTCGGTGATACGCCAACTTGCATCTTTGGCAGAGGATTGGGGAAGGGTGCCCTGTTCCCAGGATGGTGTTCCGTCGTACGTTGCTCGTGCCGCGAGCACGCAGGGGCGTGCCGGGGCCACGGGGACAGACCAGTCGGACCAGAGCGGGCCGGCCGCCCTTGGAGGGGAACACGATGAGCACGATGCGAAAGCGGTCCTTGCGGTTCATGCGCTTCCTGAGGAACGACCGGGGTCAGACCTCGATCGAATACCTCGGCATCATCGCGGTGGTCGTGGCGATCGTTCTGGTGCTGTCGACTACGGACTTCGGCAGTCAGATCGCCAATGCCATCGGGGACAAGATCTCCGACGTCGTGGGCATCTAGCCGCAGACATGTGTGATCGGCGACGAGACGCCGGGCAGGCTTTCCCCATCTACATCGTGGTGGTGGCGGGCCTGCTCTTTCTTGCGTTCGCCTTCTTCGCCGTAGGACAAGCGGCGGCCCTGCGCAACGGAACGCAGACGGCCGCCGACTCCGCGGCCCTGGCCGCGGGCACCGCGTACCGCGACCGCCTCGGCGTGGATCTCCTCGACGCGGTCCGGGGCGGGAAGCCACTGGAGGACCTGCTCGAAGGGCTGGGTCCAGATACCGGCGAAGCCTGCGCCAAGGCCCAGACTTTCGCGGAGCACAACGGTGCGGCTCTGGATGGGGGCGGCTGCGTCCCCGACTCCTTCCCCACCTCCTTTTCCGTCACCGTCAAGTCCACCGGATCCGTCGGTAATTCGGTGATTCCGGGAACCGAGGGCACGCACTCCTCGGCCAAGGCCAAGTCGGTCGTCTCGCCACGCTGCGTACTTGGTCCTCCCGATCCGGCGGACGGCAAGGGTGACGACAACAGCGACGAGGACAAGGGCCAGGACGAGAACAAGGGCAAAGAGAAGCCTTCCGTCCATCTGACGTGCGAAGGCGGTACGGACTGGCATCTGGACCCCGACGATCTGCGTGAACTCCCGGAAGCCGCCGACCTGTTCTCCGTACGTCTCGCAGAGTGACCGTCCCACGACCATTCAGAGGAATCGCAACCATGAGCACTCGGCGCACAGCGAAGGCCGCCAGAGCATCGGCGGCCACGGCAATCGTTGCCGGCCTTGCCCTTGTGGTGGCCGGCTGTGGTGGCGAGGGCGACGTTGCGAAGCCGCCGCAGGCCTCGGCCCCGTCCAAGTCCTCGGCGGGGGCCTCGAAGGACGCCGGGAACGGCGCGCCCGCAGCCGATTCCCAGCAGGCCATCGGGGAGATGAAAGGGCCCGACGGCATCACCGTCACGCTCCATTCCGCGGTCCGTGACGACGGCGGGTTCGTCACCGTCAGCGGTACGGTGACCAATCGCGGAAGTCGGGTCTTCAACGGGATCGACTGGCGCTCCACGGAGACGGAGCTCAAGTCACGTACGTCGGTATCCGGCGCGACACTCGTCGACAAGGCGGGCAAGAAGCGGTACTTGGTGCTCCGTGACACCAACGGCGAATGTCTGTGCACCACAGGACTCGGCGGAATGAAGCCCGGCGAGAGCCGGCCCGTATTCGCGCAGTTCCCCGCTCCGCCGGCCAAGGTGACCGAGGTCGACTTCCAGCTGCCCGGTATGCCGCCCGCCACCGTACAGATCACGGAGTGAGCGGGCCGATGACCGCCACCCACGCCGCCCGCGCGGTCGTTGTCACCACGGCCGCGCTGGCCCTGACCGCCGCCGTCACCGTCCCGCTCGCGTACGCCCAGGACCCGCCGGGCATCACCGAGGACACCACGGCGCCGGTCAAGATCGACGCGCACGACCCGGATCTGCGCATGGTCCAGGGCGCGAAACTGGCCCCGGCCAAGGTCTTGAACATCAAGTCGGTCATCGAGACCGACGACGGTTCCGAGCGGCGCCAGGACACCAATTCCAATATCACCTTCGCCCTGCAGGCCGAGGTCCTGTTCAGCAAGGACAGTGCCGAACTCACCGATGACGCGCTGTCCCGTATCGACGCCATCGGCGCCGAAATCAAGAAGCAGAACGCCAAGACCCTGCGCGTCTTCGGCTTCACCGACAATCTCGGCTCCGCCGCCCACGGCATCGTCCTGTCCAAACAGCGCGCCAACGCCGTACAGCGCGAACTCGCCGAAGCCCTCGACTCCTCCGTCACCTTCCAGATCCGTGGTTACGGAGAGGCGTATCCCATCGCCGACAACTCCACCGAGGACGGCCGCAAGAAGAACCGCCGCGTCGAGGTGAGCTTTCCGCGCGACCGGTGAGGTGGGCGGGCGAGGACGAGGGGCGGGCGAGGGCGAGTAAGGAACCGCGTCCCGTTGTTGTTAGGGTTCTTTGATCAAACATTTCGCAGCGCCTCTGCATAAGGGTGCGCCCTACGGACGTCCCTTTCCGAGGTGTTGTTTCTCGGATGTACAGAGGATTGTTCGTCATGGCCACAGCAGCCGTCTCCGGCACGACGCAGATTCAAGAGCCGGAAAAATTGAAGTCGGCCGGGCAGGGCGCCAACGAGATGGCCGGCAGCGTCAAAGCCGCGGGGTCGCTCGCGGAGGAATCCACGCGGGCTGCCGCCGGGTCGCTGAAGGGCGACACCTGGACCGGGGCACTGGGCTCCACGATGGACCGGGCGCTGCAGACCTGGCAGAGCCAGACGACCTCACTGGTGAACAAGTGCCGCTCGCTGCACGACAAATGCACCGCCACCGCGGACAACTACACCCGCACCGAGGCGGCCAACACGCAGGCGATGGCGTCGGTACGGGCCTACGAGCCCACCCCTTTCGGGTAGCCGTCCGCTTTTGAGATCGAGGCGTGGACCCCGGGACCGACCACCCCCGGCGCGCACTTCGCAATGCCCACCGGCACCACCTTCGTACAGGGCACAACGGGGAAGCACAGCCATGCCCACATACGAGCAGCTCTACAACCTCGACCTCGGCAAGCTGAAGACCGCGACCGAGGGGGACCTGCGGAACTCCGCCGCCGACGCGGCCGGGACGGGACACACCGTCGGGGCCACCTGGGAGAGCTCTCGCCATGGCTGAGGCGGTAGGCGCGCGGTCCGACGCGCAGCGCAAGCGGCGCCGCGACGCCCGCTCGGCGGTGACCGCCGCGGTCGCGATCTCGCTCGCCGCGCTGCTTTCGGGCTGCGGGGCGCAGCAGAATTACACCGTGCCGATGGACCTGTGCGGCGTACCGGTGGACCAGGATCTGATCCGCCCGCTGCTTCCGCCCGGCGACAGGATCTCCTTTTCCGGGAGCCTCTTTCTCACCGGCGGGAAGCCCTATGTCTCCTGCGAGTACTACGTCGACGGGAACTCCGCGCTGTCGGTGCGGTCGGAACGGCTCGCGGACAGCCCGACGGCGTTGGAGCTGGCCACGGAATACCTCAGGAACACCAGGACCGAGGCGTGGACCGAGCCCGACAGATCCCTTGCCGGGCACTCCACCAAGGTCTACGGCGTGACCAGTTGTGCTGCTTCCGCCTCCGCCAAGCGCGACAAGAAGGCTCGCAGTTTCTCGGCGGAGATCTCCGCTGGCCGTTCGGGCACACCCGATGCCGCGCGCCCCCACCTCAAGCAGCTCATGCGGGCCTTCCTCCCGAAGGCGGCCAAGGCGAGAGGCTGTTAGCGCCCCCGCGCGAGAAAGGCCCGTACACCGGTCGAGACCCCCGGATCGCCCAGCAGGCCGTTGTGCTTGAGGCAGGCGGTCTCGTGGTTGGTGGCGCCGGTGAGGGGGACGCTGGTGTCCGGGTTGATGACCTCGTCGCAGGCGGACCAGAAAGTGGCGTAGGCGGCGGGGCCCGGGGTCTCGTCGGACTCGGCCAGGCGCCGCTGTACGTAGGAGCCGGGGGTCATGTCGCGGCAGGCCTGGTCCCAGGCGGCGCAGGCCCAGGCCGTGGTGGTGCCGTGGTTGGGCCCGGCCAGCGAGATCCAGCGGGCCACGGCCGCGGTGCCGCCGCCGAAGGCGAGGTACCAGCGGGTGGGCAGGCTGCCGAACGAGTGCGCCACGACGTCGACTTGGGCCGCTCCGGTCTGCCGGCGCACCTGCTCGACGTACGCGTCGAAGCGCCCGGCGAGCGTCTCGTTCACCGAGGCGTGCGTGTCGTAGGACCAGGAGTGCAGATCGGCGTCGGTGTAGCCGTCGGCCTTGAAGTCGTCGATCAGGCCGCCCCAGACGCCGGGGCCGGCGTTGTAGCCGTGGACGAAGATCACCGGGGTGCGGGGCGCCGCGGCGGCCGACGCGGCGGTCGTGGCCAGGGGCGCGGTGACGGCGGCGAGGAGGGTGAGCGCCGCCAGGGCCAGGCGTGCCGTACGGGTCATGGGTGCCCCCTGCAGCGGGTGGGATGGGTGGCGCGACGGTAGCGGCCCGGTGGGGGCGCGGGTAAGGGGCCGGAGGGTATTGGACCGTACGATCCAAATGGTGCTAGCGTCATGGCCATGGCCCGGCCCAGGAAGTTCGACGAGGAGCGGGCGGTCGACGCCGCGATGGACGCGTTCTGGGCCGCCGGCTACGAGAAGACCTCCACCCAGGACCTGTGCGAAGCCACGGGGCTGGGGCGGAGCAGTATCTACAACACCTTCAAGAGCAAGCACGACCTGTACGAACGCGCGCTGGCCCGCTATATGCAGCGCAAGAACGCCCAGTTGATGGAGCTGCTGGAGAGCGATCTGCCCGTGCGGTGCAAGATCCGCACCCACCTCCAGCGGGTGATCGACGAGGAGTTCGCGCGCGACGGCGACGGCCGCGGCTGTCTGGTGGTCAACGCCTCCATCGAGGTGTCCGCCCGCGACAAGGACGTCGCGGCGGAGCTGGCCCGCGACTACGCCCTACGACTGGAGGCGTTCCGCGCCGCGATCGAATCGGGCCGGCGGGACGGCGACATCGCCGCGGACAAGGACGCCCGCGCCCTCGCGCACTTCGTCATCGCCACCATCGGCGGCCTGCGCGTCTCCGCGCGGTCCGGGGCGGGGCGGGCGGCGCTGGAGGGGGTCATGGAAGCCGCGCTCGCCGCGCTCTGAGGCGGCGGCCGTGCCGCACATTCTCCAACCGGCCTGCCAGTAACGGCTATTCGGCGCAAGCCGCCCTCCCCGTCTCATCCCGCCCTGCCCGCTTCGCGCCTTCATTTTGAACTGATCTATACAAAACCAAAGCCTCATCCAGCCACACAGGGAGCACCCCACCCCATGCCGATCGCCGTCTACATCCTCGGCTTGGGCATATTTGCCCAAGGAACGTCCGAATTCATGCTCTCCGGGCTCCTGCCCAACGTCGCCACCGACCTCGGCGTCTCCATCCCGGACGCGGGCCTGTTGGTCTCCGCCTTCGCCATCGGCATGGTCGTCGGCGCCCCCGCGCTGGCCGTGGCCACGCTGCGCTGGCCCCGGCGCACCGCACTGGTCGCCTTCCAGGCCGTCTTCATCGCGGGGCATGTGGTCGGGGCGCTCGCGCCGGGGTACGGAGTGCTGTTCGCGACCCGGGTCGTCAGCGCGCTCGCGTACGCCGGGTTCTGGGCGGTGGCCGCGGCGACGGCGAGCAGCCTGGCGCCCGCGGGGGCCAAGGGCAAGGCGCTGGCCGTCGTCGGCACCGGACTCACCCTCGCCACCATCGTCGGCGTACCGGCCGGAACCGTCCTGAGTCAGCACGCGGGCTGGCGCGCGGCGTTCTGGGGAGTCGCCCTGCTCACGGTGGTCAGCATGGTGGCCCTGCTGGCCGTACTGCCCGGCGGGCGCGACCAGGGCAGTGAAGTCCCCTCGATTCGACGCGAGGTGAAGGGGCTGGTCAACCCCGCCCTCTGGGTCTCCTACCTCGTGACCCTGCTGAGCTTCGGCGGCGGCATCGTCACCTTCACCTACCTCGCGCCGCTGCTGACCGATGTGAGCGGGCTGCCGGACGCGATGGTGCCCGTGGTGCTCTCGCTGTACGGCGTCGGCGGGCTGATCGGCATGACCATCGGCGGGCGCACCGCCGACTCGACCCCGCTGCGTACCCTCTTCCTCGGCATCGCCGGACTCGCGGCGATCTCCGCGCTCCTCGCCCTCACCGCGGCGCACCTGATCCTCGCGATCGTCCTGATCTTCCTCCTCGGGCTCGTCTCCTACGTCACCAACCCGGTGGTACAGGCGCGGGTGTTTGGCATCGCGCCGTCGGCGCCGACCCTCGCACCGGCCCTGAACACCTCGGCCTTCAACGTCGGTATCACCCTCACGCCCATGCTCGGGGGCATGACCATCGACGCCGGGCTCGGTTTCGGCTCGGCGGCGTGGGTGGGGGCCGGGGTGAGCGTGCTCGGCCTCGTGGCGACGGGGTGGGCGGCGGCGCTGCGGCGGGGCCGCCCGGTTTCGTCCCGCATCGCCGCCCGGTCCGCCGGGGCGCCGGTACGGTCGGGCGCCGACGCCTGAGCGCCCTGCTGGGGCGCGGTCATGAATCCGCGGGCCGGTGGGGGCTGGCCGGGCAGCTCCCCGTGCTCCTTGCGGGGCCTACCGGGGCCCGCGGGTGTGGATCAGTGCCCCGCCCGCCAGCGCCAGGGCGGCCACTGCCAGGCCGAAGAGGGTGGTGCCGGTGGACAGGCCTACCGCGTCGGTCAAGTAGCCGTCGGCTACGGGGAGGAGGCCTGCCAGGAGGTAACCGCCCGCGTTGAGGGCGGAGTTGGCCTCGGCGCGGCGGGTGGGCGGGACGCTCCGGCTCAGGAGGGTGAGGCCGCCCAGCTGGCCGAGACCCTGGCCGGCGCCGGCAAGGACGGCGGCCGCGGCGAGGGCGGGGAGGGAGGAGTGGTGGACGGCCACGATCAGGGCGGCCATGCTGCCGATCGTGGCGGCCGTGGAGGTGAGAAGGACGGTACGGACCGAGCGGCGGCCCACCGCGAACTGCACGCCCATCGCGGTGAGGAACATCGTGCAGGCCAGCGCCCCGGAGACGATGCGGTTCGTGGTGCCGAGCAGGCCGGTGAGCAGGGAAGGGCCCAGGGAGAGGACGAAGGAGGTGGCGCTGATGCCGGGGGCGAACGCCGCCAGCCCCAGGGTCAGTTGGCGGCGGTTGGCGCGCGGGACGGACGGGAGGCGCACCCAAGAAGCGGAGCCGGAGCCGGTGCCCGTGGGCGCCGGGCGCGGCGGCAGCGGCATGCGCCATACCACCGCCAACGCCGTTGCGAGCAGGGCGACTTCGAGAAGGAAGACCGTGGCGGTGGGGGCGGGGACCGTCTGCGAGAGCACCCCGGCCAGCAGCGGGCCCAGGCCGGCGCCCAGCACCATCGCCGCCGAGGCCAGCAGTGGCCCGCTGCGCCGCCCCGCCGCCATGTCGGTGACCGCGGCCATCCCCGCCGACACCGCGGCGCCGGTCGCCAGGCCGGTCAGGAAGCGGGCCACGGCCAGTGCGGCGACCGACGAGGCGGTCGCGTACACCAGGCAGGCGACGATGGCCAGCAGCAGCGCCGGGGCCAGGACGGGCTTGCGGCCGATGCGGTCCGACAGGACGCCCGCGACCATCAGCGCGCCGAGCAGCCCGGCCATGTAGGCGGCGTAGATCAGCGTCAAGGTGCCGGCGGAGAAGCCGAGTTGACGCTGCCAGACCGTGTAGAGCGGCATCGCCGCGTTGGACAGGACGAAGACCGCGACCACCGGCCAGGCCGCGAGCCGGACCTCCCGGGCGGGCGGTGGCGAGGGCGGCGCGTCGGCGTCCGTCCTGGGCAGGGCATGGGTCGTGGTCATGGGGTCCCCTCCGAGTTCCGGCCGCACGGGTCGCTCCGCGCGGCCGTCCGTGCGCGTTGCTGCGCACCGTCTGTACGAGTTCCCTCGTACAAGCTGTACGGGGAGATTCGTACAGGCAATCGCAGTACGATGCAAGTCGTACTACTGCCCGTCGGGTGTCCGCCTGCCGCCCGCCGGTCGTCCATCACCCCCGCCCGTCCGGGCCCCGTCCGCCGAAGGGAAAGATCTGTGGCATCCCAACTGGCCAGCCCGGCCTTCGAGATCCGGCCCGTGCCCGAAGGGGCGCCCGAGCCGCTGCCCGAGCCCGCCCGCGCCGACCTGCGCCTGGAGGTGGTGATGGGCGCGCTGAGCGACCCGCTGCGGATGAGCGTGGTGCAGCGCCTGCTGCTGCGGTCCGAGGCGTTCGATCACACCTGCAACTGGTTCGAATTCGACCGCCCCAAGTCCACGCTCACGCACCACTTCCGCACGCTGCGCGAGGCCGGGCTGATCCGGCAGCGCCAGTACGGGCTGGAGCGGCGCAGCCACGTCCGGATCGAGGACCTCCAGGCCCGTTTCCCGGGCCTGCTGGCGCTGGTTGCCGACTGGAAGGGGTAATTGCGCGCCACGGGAAGGGAAGTTGGCCCGGAAGATAGTACATATGGGGGTATGTGCCCTATGGTCGTTTTCGCACTGCTCACACGCGATCAGCTGGAAGCGCATCGCGCGGGCCTGCCTGTCTGCTCCTGCCCTGGGAGAGACGGGTCCGCGGCAGGGAGACGAGCCACCAGCTGACGCCGGGTGCGGCGGTGCGGTGCTTCACACAGCAGGGCTGTACAGCACGGGACCGAGGAGACCGAGGAGAGGGGCCGGGCTCTCTCCGGGAGGGAACGAACCTGCGGTCAATGGGTGTTGACCGCCACGCGGACGCCGGTGCGCAGGCCCCAACGGGCCATCGCGCCGGCCTCCGCCTCCAGTACGTGCCGGGCGCGGAGCCGGGGCAGCCCCAGCCGCCCCGGCTCCATGGTCCGTACGGCCAGCACCGTGAAATCCCGCCGCAGATACGCGACATCGATCGCGAAGCGCATCCGGAAGGTGTGCACCCCGCTCGCGGGGGTCAGCAGCAGCGCGCCCTCGATGCCGTCCCGCCCCAGCAGGCCGCGGGACCGGGCACGGTAGGACGCCGCGATCTCCAGCGGAATCGACCGCCGGCCGGCCCCGGGCAGGACCTCTGCCCCGTCGGCTCCGGGCGGGGCCGCCGTCCCATCAGCACGGGGCGGGGCCGCCGTCCCGTCGCTCCCGGGCGGCACCGCCGCTTCTCCGGCCGCCTCGAAGCGGAGTGTCCCGGTCCCGTTCTGCCAGCGCCCCATGCACAGCGTTGTATCAGCCCGGGTGCGGTCGCCGAACTCCCGCCTGCCCCGCGGGCGGACGACGGGAGTTCGGCGACAGGCCCTAGGGTCGGGCCTGTGCCTGTGATGCCGATGGTTCTTGTGGTTCTGGCCGCCGCGTACGGAGCCGTGGCGGGGCTGTTGTTGCCGCGGCCCGCCCACCGGCTGGGTGTGGAGCCGGGCCAGGAGTGGCGGGCGGTCTGCCCGGGCGGGCATGCGCTCGGCGGGGCGGCGCGCGGCTGGCTGGGTACGGCGCGCTGCGCGGCCTGCGGACCGGACGGCGCGCCGGTGGCGTACGGGCCGGGGGCCGCCCTGATGTGCGCGGCGACCGGTCTGGCGTGCGCGCTGCTCGCCGCGGCCACCGGCGCCCGCCCCGAACTCGCCGTCTGGCTGCTGCTGACACCCGTGGCCGTCCTCCTGATCGCCGTGGACCGCCGGGTGCGCCGGCTGCCCGACGCGCTGACCCTTGCGCTGGCCGGTGCCGCCGCCGCGCTGCTGGGCCTGGCCGCTCTGCTGCCGCGCGCCGCCGGGTCCTTCGGGGGCGCCCTGCTCGGCGGCGCGGCCCTCGGCGGTTTCTATTTCCTGCTCTTCGTGATCCGTCCGGGTGCGATGGGGTTCGGAGACGTCAAGTTGGCGATCGGTCTGGGGGTAGCTCTTGGGTGGTACGGCTGGGCGGTCCTGATCGCCGGGGGAGCGGCGGGCATCGGGCTGGGCGGGCTGTACGGCGCCGCGGTGCTGCTGGCCAGGCCTGACCGGCGCAAAACGCCGGTTCCCTTCGGCCCGTTCATGATCATCGGGGCCTTCGCGGGACTCCTTCTGGGCGCCGCGGCGGCGGCGTGAACACCCGCGCCCCGCGCCCGGCGAACCCTCTTGTGCACGGAGCACCCCTTCAGCGGGGTTATGGTGGAAACCCCCCCTCGGGCCGGTCCGTATCCCCCCCACGGACCGGCCCGCTTTTTATTGGGGATTTTTCCGCTGCGGTACGGGGCGCCACCCGGGCCGGAGGGTTACCGGCGGGAAGTCATGACCTCCTGTGCAGGGCCCGTATGCGTTCCGTATCCGGCCGGTATCCCGTCAGGACCCATTCCCGCGAACTTTTTTCCCGGATTTTTTTCGGCCCGGACTCTGGTTCGGACCAAGGCCCGGGTGATGCCCGGCCTTACACGCCGTACCGGCCCGGTCACACCGAGCCGGTACATGTCCTTGCGCGCTCCCGCGGCCCCCTTCCGCGGCGAACCTCAGCCGCGCCGCGCCCAGATGTTCACGCCGTCCGTCGACTTCGCGAACCGGTCGATCTCCGCCAGCTCCGCGTCCGTGATCTTCGGGCCGTCCAGCGCCGCGACATTCGCCTCCAGCTGCGCCACGCTGCTCGCCCCGATCAGCGCCGAGGTCATTCGCTCGTCCCGCAGCACCCAGCCCAGCGCGAGCTGGGCGAGCGACTGGCCGCGGCGCGCCGCGATCTCGTTGAGGCCGCGCAGCCGCCCGACGACGTCCTGCGAGAGCAGGTCCGGGTCCAGCGATTTGCCCTGCGCGGCCCGCGATCCCGCCGGAATTCCGTCGAGGTATTTGTCGGTCAACATCCCCTGGGCCAGCGGCGCGAAGGAGATGCAGCCCATCTCCTCGGCCTCCAGCGTGTCCAGCAGGCCGTCGTCCTCGGTCCAGCGGTTGATCATGGAGTAGGACGGCTGGTGGATCAGCGGCCGCACCCCCATCTCCCGCAGGATGCGGGCCGCTTCACGGGTCTGCTCGGCGTTGTAGGAGGAGACGCCGACGTACAGCGCCTTGCCCTGCCGGACGGCGGACGCCAGCGCGCCCATCGTCTCCTCCAGCGGCGTGTCCGGGTCGAAGCGGTGCGAGTAGAAGATGTCGACATAATCGACACCCATCCGCCGGAGCGACGCGTCCAGTGACGAGAGCAGATATTTCCGCGAGCCCCATTCGCCGTACGGGCCGGGGTGCATGAGGTATCCGGCCTTGGTGGAAATGATCAATTCGTCGCGGTAGGGACGAAAGTCCTGCGAAAAGATCTTGCCGAAGTTCAGTTCGGCCGAACCGGGCGGCGGACCGTAGTTGTTCGCCAGATCGAAGTGGGTGACGCCCAGATCAAAGGCGCGGCGCAGGATCGCTCGCTGGGAGCCCAGGGTGCGGTCGTCACCGAAGTTGTGCCACAGTCCGAGCGAGATGGCAGGGAGTTTGAGGCCGCTGCGGCCGCTGCGCCGGTACTCCATGGAGTCGTACCGCGAATCCGCCGCCCGGTAGGGAGAAGAACCAGTCATGCTCATCTCCCTATCACGGAGTTGTGACATACCTGATTGGGCCGTCGGGCCGCCGGAGAAGTAAAGTTGCCGACTTGAGGCGACGGGGCGACCGCCATTGGCACGGAGGGGCAGGACCAGACATGCCGCGATCTTCCGGGATTCGCATCCCATATCCCCCTGTGGTGCGCGACCTGGTCTACAGGCTCTACGCGCGCCGGGTGGAGGGCCGCCTCGACCACGACCAAGTCCCCAAGCACATCGGTGTGATCCTCGACGGCAACCGCCGCTGGGCGCGGGCGGACGGCCTGTCCACCGAGCAGGGCCACACGGCCGGCGCGTTCAAGATCGACGAAATGCTGGGCTGGTGCGCGGAGACGGACGTCGAGGTCGTCACGCTCTGGATGCTCTCCACCGACAACCTCGACCGCCCGGAGGAGGAACTCACCCCGCTGCTGGGCATCATCGAGAACACCGTCCGGCGGCTGGCCGCCGACGGCCGCTGGCGGGTGCACCACGCCGGCAACCTCGACCTGCTGCCCGCCCGTACGCAGCAGGTGCTCAAGGAGGCCGAGCAGGCCACCGACGGGATCGGCGGCATCCTGGTCAACGTCGCCGTCGGCTACGGCGGCCGGCAGGAAATCGCCGACGCCGTACGGTCCCTGCTGCTCGACCACGCCGAGCGCGGGACCTCCTTCGAGGAGCTCGCCGAGATCGTGGACGTCGAGCACATCTCCGAGCACCTCTACACCCGCGGCCAGCCCGACCCGGACCTGATCATCCGCACCAGCGGCGAGCAGCGTCTGTCCGGCTTCATGCTCTGGCAGAGCGCCCACTCGGAGTACTACTTCTGCGAGGTCTTCTGGCCGGCCTTCCGCAAGGTCGACTTCCTGCGCGCGCTGCGCGACTACGCCGCCAGGCACCGGCGTTACGGGGGCTGAGCCCCCCTTCGGGGGAGCGCGCGGGCCCACCCCTTCGCGCCCATCGGCCACACGTAACCACCTGTTCACCGGGCGTGCGTCATATGCCATTGCATGGGCGCGCGTGTTCGCGGGAATATCCCTTCCAGGTCGGCGCCCACGCACCTGAACCGACGGGCGTCGCATCTCAGCGGGCGGCATGGGGCCGTCCGCCCGGGAGGCCCTTTGCGCATCACGGACGACTGTGCGTACCGCACGGACGACGCGGAGGGCCGGCGCTCGGCCCGCGCATCGGGACCGCAGCCCGGTCCCGTCCCCCGCCTGTGGGCGGGGGGCTCCCAACCCGGCGACGCCGTCGCACCCCGACCTCATCCGAGGGGGTTCGTCCACCCGTGGTGAACAGCAAGAAGCGCCGTGAGAACGACCGGCGCACTTATGTCCTCGACACCAGCGTCCTGCTGGCGGATCCAGGCGCCATGTCCCGCTTCGACGAGCACGAGGTCGTGCTGCCGGTCGTGGTGGTCACGGAGTTGGAGGCAAAGAGGCACCATCCCGAACTCGGCTATTTCGCCCGTCAGGCGCTGCGCCTGCTGGACGAGTACCGGGTCAGCTACGGACGGCTGGACGCCCCGATCCCGATCGGCGAGCTGGGCGGCACCCTGCGCGTCGAACTGAACCACTCCGACCCGGGGGTGCTGCCCGCCGCGTTCCTCAACGGCCCCAGCAGGTTCGGTGACAACGACTCGCGGATCCTGGCGGTGGCGCGCAACCTCCAGGCCGAGGGGTACGACGTCACGGTCGTCTCCAAGGACCTGCCGATGCGCATCAAGGCCTCCTCGATCGGCCTGCTGGCCGAGGAGTACCGCGCCGAGCTGGCCATCACCGACTCCGGCTGGACGGGAATGGCGGAGCTGACGATCACCGCCGAGCAGGTGGACGACCTCTTCTCCGCGGAGAGCGCCTACGTACCCGAGGCCGCCGAACTCCCCGTGCACACCGGCCTCGTGCTCCAGTCCGAGCGCGGCAAGGCGCTCGGGCGGGTCACGGCCGACGGGAGCGTACGCCTGGTGCGCGGCGACCGGGAGGCGTTCGGCATCCACGGCCGCAGCGCCGAGCAGCGCATCGCGCTGGACCTGCTGCTGGACCCGGAGGTCGGCATCGTCTCCATGGGCGGGCGGGCCGGCACGGGCAAGTCGGCGCTGGCGCTGTGCGCGGGTCTGGAGGCCGTCCTGGAGCGGCGCCAGCACCGCAAGGTGATGGTCTTCCGGCCGCTGTACGCCGTCGGCGGGCAGGAGTTGGGCTATCTGCCGGGCACCGAGGCGGAGAAGATGAGCCCCTGGGCCCAGGCCGTCTTCGACACGCTCTCGGCGGTGACCACCGCCGATGTGATCGAGGAGGTGGTGGGGCGCGGGATGCTGGAGGTGCTGCCGCTCACCCACATCCGGGGCCGATCGCTGCACGACGCGTTCGTGATCGTGGACGAGGCGCAGTCGCTGGAACGGAATGTCCTGCTGACCGTTCTGTCCCGGATCGGCGCCAACTCGCGCGTCGTCCTCACCCATGACGTCGCCCAGCGCGACAACCTCAGGGTCGGCCGGTACGACGGCGTGGTCGCGGTCGTGGAGAAGCTCAAGGGCCACCCGCTGTTCGCGCATGTCACCCTCAACCGCTCGGAGCGCTCTCCGATTGCTGCCCTGGTGACCGAAATGCTGGAGGAGGGGCGGATCTGACCCGGTAGGCGGCCGACTGCCGCGTACGTACCGACTGCCGCCCGGCAAAGGCGAAGAGCCTAGCCGGGCGGCAGTGTGCCGCGCGGGCCTTTCCGGCAATCCCCAGGCGCAAACGAGGTGTGACCTTTCACACGCAACGACGAATTGATTCCACGCGTCCCCGTCGGGCAGAGTCTGGGTCCTGTCAGGCCCCGCATACGACACACCAGCACCCCCAGCGGTGCTGAACAACAGAACTAAACAGAGCTTTCGTCGTATGCCGCCCGAGCACCACGCGACCCCTCGGGGGGACGTACCGGGTCAGTGCCTCCCGTGACCAGCCGGCCCCGCCGCTCAACTGGGGCTCGGAACAAGGGGAGACCAGTGCCAGGGGCACGATTGCGTCCGCGAGGTCACCTAAGCGGGCGATGCTGGAAGGAAAACGTGTGAGCCGGATCTCGGTCCGGGGATTCGCCGTGGCCTCCGCCACCGCGGTCACCACCGTCGGCGCCGTCGTCGGCGTCGCATCGGGCAACGAGCAGGGAACGGTCGCCAACACCGAGGCCGCCGGCTCCGCCGCCGATGTGACGATCGCCGACATACCTTTGGGCCAGCAGGCCCAGGTCCAGGCCGCGTCCCTGACGCAGCAGGCGGACGAGCAGTCCGCAGCGGCACAGAACGCCGCCCTGAAGTCCGCGCAGGAGCAGGCCCGTAAGGACGCCGCTCAGACCGCGCAGGACAAGAAGGACGCCGCAGACAAGAAGGTTGCCGACGAAAAGGCGGCCAAGGAGAAGAAGGAACGCGAGAAGGAGCTGGCCGCGTCCCGCTCCGCCAGCCGCGACGCCTCCTCCTTCGCCCCCAAGGCCTCCTACTCGATAGCCGAGACCCAGGCCATCGCCCGGCAGATGATGCCGGCCGACCAGTTCCAGTGCTTCAGCAACATCGTGGAGCGCGAGTCCGGCTGGAACTACCGCGCCACCAACGCCTCTTCGGGCGCCTACGGCCTCGTACAGGCGCTGCCCGCCTCCAAGATGTCCACCGCGGGCTCGGACTGGCAGACCAACCCGGCCACCCAGATCAAGTGGGGCCTGAGCTACATGAACAGCGACCGCTACGGCAGCCCCTGCGCCGCCTGGTCGTTCTGGCAGGCCAACCACTGGTACTAGCGGCCACCGGCGGTCCGTCCCGGTGATGGGACGATCACGGTCCGTCGGCGAACCTGACGCGAAACCCCCGACCAGCACACGGTCGGGGGTTTCGCGTGTCGGGCACGGGTAACGTCGACCCTCCACAGACGGGGAGCGGGGGAGAAGGAAGCCACATGTCCAAGTTGCCGCAGTGGGTCGGCGGCCTCGGCGCGGGTCTGACCCGGTTCGCGCAGCGGCTCGAAGACCGGCGCCGCCGGGCGGAGGCCGCCGACGACCCGGAAGACCTCAGAGACGACGGGCGCCGCACGCCGCCGTACTTCCCTCCGCCGGGCCCCATCGAGCGCCCGGCGGACGCCCGGCGCGCGCCGTCCGGGTGGGAGCCCGGCGCCACCGCCACCGCGGTACGGGAAGTCGCCGGGCAGGAGACGGCGGAGGCAGCGGCCCGCCGCGACCCCGAGTCCGTCCCCGCGCCGCCCGACTACGCCCCCGCCGTCGCGCCCCCGCCCGACCCGGTCGCCGCCGTGCCCTGGGGCGTACGGGTGGCCGCCGAGGTCGGCTGGCGGCTGCTGGTCCTGGGCGGCACGGTCTGGGTGCTGGCGAAGGTCATCTCCTCGGTCCAGCTGGTCGTCCTCGCCTTCATCGCGGCCCTGCTGATCACCGCGATGCTCCAGCCCAGCGTCGCCTGGCTCAAGCGGCGCGGCGTGCCCCGGGGGCTGGCCACCGCCATCGCCTTCATCAGCGGCTTCGTGATCATGGGGCTGGTCGGCTGGTTCGTGGTCTGGCAGATCCAGGACAACATCGACTCGGTCTCCACCAAGGTCCAGGACGGCATCACCGAGCTCAAGGGCTGGCTGCTCAAGAGCCCGTTCCATGTCACCGAGGAGCAGATCAACAACATCGCCAAGAACCTCCAGGAGGCGATCGGCGCCAACACCCAGGCGATCACCTCGGTCGGCCTGGAGGGCGTCACCGTCGTCATCGAGGTGCTCACCGGCATCCTGCTGGCGATGTTCACCACGCTCTTCCTGCTCTACGACGGCAGGCGGATCTGGAACTGGGTGCTCAAGCTCGTCCCCAGCGCGGCCCGCGAGGGCGTGGCGGGCGCGGGGCCGCGGGCCTGGCGCACGCTGACCGCCTATGTGCGCGGCACGGTGATAGTGGCTCTGATCGACGCCATCTTCATCGGTATCGGCATCTACTTCCTGGATGTGCCGCTCGCCGTGCCGCTGGCCGTCTTCATCTTCCTGTTCGCCTTCATCCCGCTGGTGGGAGCGGTCGTCTCGGGGGCGCTGGCCATCGTGGTGGCGCTGGTGACCCAGGGCGTGTTCGCGGCGCTGATGGTGCTGATCGTGGTCCTGGCGGTGCAGCAGATCGAGGGGCACATCCTGCAGCCCTTCATCCTGGGCCGCGCCGTGCGCGTCCACCCGCTCGCCGTCATCCTCTCGGTCGCCGCGGGCGGCCTGGTCGGCGGCATCGGCGGCGCCGTGGTGGCCGTACCGCTGGTGGCCGTCGCCAACACCGTCGTCGGCTATCTGCGCTCCTACTCCCAGGAACGCGCGCTGCGCATGGCACCGCCGCCGCACGGCGCCACGGCCCTGGACGTGGCCCCGACGCCGGCGCCGGGCAGCCGGGCGGCGGACGACGCGCGGGAGGACCCGCCCCGGTAGCCGTACAGCCCCTAGGCCTGCCGCGCCCGCGCGAGAAGGCGCCCCCGAGCCGCCGGCAGGCTCAGTAGGGCGCCTTCTTCGCGTCCTGGTACGCGGTCAGGCGGGCGGTGTCCGCGGCGGTCCAGCCGGGCGGGGGCACGATCGCGGCCCAGGCCGCCACCGGGCCCGTGCCGTAGCGGTGGCCGTGCGGGGCCGGGGCGTCGGAGGCGACCGCCATGTCCACGGTGGTCTGCCAGAAGGTGACGAAGGGGAACCAGTTCATCTCGTCGGTGACGTCCGGGCCCGGCGGCGGCCTGAGCCAGGCGGGCCGGCTGAACAGCAGGTCGGGCGACCACCACACCACCGGGTCCGAGGCGTTGAGGAGATAGACGACCCTGGGGTGCTGCCAGGGGCCGCCGGGGCGGCGCAGGTCGCGCTCGGGGTACTGGGCGAAGCGGATATGGCGCCCGCGGTCGTAGACGGGGCGCCACACGGGGCTGTCCGGCTCGCGCCCGCGGGTGGCCTCGTTCCACAGCGGGCTGAAGTTCGGGGGACCCGCGAACAGGGCGCCGTCCACCTTGGCCAGGAGGTCCTTCAGGTCCGCGAAGGACGCCTCGGTGGCGTAGCTGCCCAGGCTCTCCCCGCCGACGACCAGCTTGGGGCGGCGCTCGGCGGGCAGCGTGGCCCACTTGGCGCGCACCGCCTCGATCAGGGCGCGCGCGGCCCGCTGGGCCTTCTCCTTGTCGACGAGGAAGGAGATCCAGCTGGGCAGGTAGGAGTACTGCAGCGCGACCACGGCCGTGTCGCCGCCGTGCAGATACTCCAGCGCCTCGGGGATGCGCGGGTCCACCCAGCCGCTGCCGGTGGTGCCCATGACGGCCAGGACGGAGCGGTCGAAGCCGCCGGTGCGCTCCAGTTCGCGCACCGCCAGCGCGGCGGCGCCCGCGAAGTCCTCGGGGCCCGGCCGCTCCCCGACGTACACCCGCACCGGGTCCCGGGCCGTCCTGCCGCTGAAGGCCTCGATGTCCTGCCGCTCGGGCGTGGCCCCGGTGAAGTTACGGCCCTGGGCGCCCAGTTCCTCCCATGCGACCAGGGACTGCGGGCTGCCGGAGACCAGGGGCGAGGAGGGGCGGGTGATGCCGTCGGCGGTGCCGAGGTTGGCCGCGGCCGCCAGGTCGTCGGCGACGTCGATGAAGCCGCGGTCCCACAGGACGTCCTTGGAGCCGATGACGACCAGCGTGGCGGTCACGAACAGCCCGATGACGTACGCGACGGGCCGGGGCACGAAGCGGGCCGCCCAGCGGATGACGGTACGGGCCAGCAGGCGCACCGAGCGGGCCAGCAGCACCAGCAGCAGGCACACCAGCCCCGCGATCAGGATGATCATGGGGGTGTGCCAGACCAGGGACGGCTCCAGCTCCTGCAGGCGGCGCAGCCTGCGCTGGGCGTGCGCGCTCCAGGAGACCGCCGCCGTGCTGAGCACCAGCGCCAGGACGTAGTACGCCTGCCAGCAGCGGGCGCGGGCCTTCTCGCCGGGCCGGCGCTGCGACAGCAGGCGGACCAGGCCGCTCGCGCTCGCGCCCAGCGCATAGCCGATGGCGGCGGTGATGCCGCCGATCAGGCCCTGGAGATACCAGGGGCGGGGCAGCAGGGACGGCGTGAGGGAGAGCCAGAAGAAGAGGGTGCCCCCGCAGGCGGCGGTGAGGTCGGGCCAGCGGCGCACCACCCGGGAGGGGTCACGGGCATCGAGGTAGGGGCGCTGAAGGAAGGCGACGAGCCGGTGCAGTAGCGACATTTCCCCCATCATGCGCAGAGCCCCACAGGCGGGCAGCCTGTGGGGCTCTGTACGGGTACGGGACCCGGTGGCGCGAGATTACTCGGCCAGCACGGCCTCGGCGTCCAGGGTGGCGCCGACGGCCTGCAGAACCGAAGCGATCTTGACGGCCTCGAGGATCGTCTCGCGGTCCACGCCCGCCTTGCGCAGCACCTGCTCGTGCGAGTCCAGGCACCGGCCGCAGCCGTTGATGGCCGAGACGGCCATCGACCACAGCTCGAAGTCGACCTTCTCCACGCCCGGGTTGCCGATGACGTTCATCCGCAGACCGGCGCGCATCGTGTCGTACTCCGGGTCGGAGAGCAGATGACGCGTGCGGTAGAAGACGTTGTTCATCGCCATGATGGCGGCGGCCGACTTGGCGGCGGCGTAGGCCTCGGGGCTCAGGTTGGCCTTGGCCTGCGGCTCCAGCTCGCGCAGCACCTTGGCCGAGCGCGAGGCGATCGCGCAGGACAGGACGGTGCCCCACAGCTGCTGCTGGGAGAGCTTGTCCTGATTGCCGATCACCGAACCGAGGTTCAGCTTCAGGTCCTTGGCGAAGTCCGGTACGGCGGCCTTCAGCTCATCGAGCGCCATGCTCACTCACCGGCCAGGAGCGCGACCGGGTCGAGGGTGTCCTCGCCCTTGCTCCAGTTGCAGGGGCACAGCTCGTCGGTCTGCAGGGCGTCCAGGACCCGCAGGACCTCCTTGGGGTTACGGCCGACGGAGCCGGCGGTCACCATGGTGAACTGGATCTCGTTGTTCTGGTCGACGATGAAGACGGCGCGCTGCGCGAAGCCGTCCTCGCCCTCGATGCCCAGGGCGCGCATCAGCTCGTGCTTGGAGTCGGCCAGCATCGGGAAGGGCAGGTCGGTCAGGTCCGGGTGGTCCTTGCGCCAGGCGTGGTGCACGAACTCGCTGTCGCCGGAGAAGCCGAGGATCTGGGCGTCACGGTCGGCGAACTCGTCGTTCAGCTTGCCGAAGGCGGCGATCTCGGTCGGGCACACGAAGGTGAAGTCCTTGGGCCACGCGAACACGATCTTCCACTTGCCCTCGTAGGTCTTGTGGTTGATCTGCTCGAACTCCGCGCCCTTCTCGAGCGAGACGCAGGCGGTCAGGTCGAACTCGGGGAACTTGTCACCGACAGTGAGCACGTGCACTCCTTGCAGCGTCGGAAGGCCCTGGTTTTGTCGCACTTGTGTCGTACGAGGGCTTTCCTGGGGGTTGGACGAGTTACAGACTGCCACAGGAGGCATTGATCAGGGAAATAGCTAGACTGGTTGATGTTGATCGGAGGTGGTTATCAGTGGTGGCATCGGTGCCGCTCGCGGGAGCCGGTGGCGGCAGGCCGCGCCAGCCCAGCCTCGCCCAGCTGAGGGCGTTCGCCGCGGTGGCCGAGCACCTGCATTTCCGCGAGGCCGCGGCCGAGATCGGGATGAGCCAGCCCGCGCTGTCCGGAGCGGTCTCGGCGCTGGAGGAGGCGCTGGGCGTGCAGCTCGTCGAGCGTACGACGCGCAAGGTGATGCTGACCTCGGCGGGGGAGCGGGTGGCGGCCCGGGCCCGTACGGTCCTGAGCGCGGTCGGCGACCTGATGGAGGAGGCGGAGGCGGCCCGCGCGCCCTTCACCGGTGTGCTGCGGCTCGGCGTCATCCCGACCGTGGCGCCCTACCTCCTGCCCACCGTGCTGCGCCTGGTCCGCGACACCTACCCCGACCTCGACCTCCAGGTGCACGAGGAGCAGACCGCCTCCCTGCTGGAGGGGCTGGCCGGCGGCCGCCTGGACCTGCTGCTGCTCGCCGTACCGCTCGGTGTGCCCGGAGTGGCCGAACTCCCGCTCTTCGACGAGGACTTCGTGCTCGTCGCCCCCAAGGACCACTGGCTCGGCGGCCGCAGCGATCTGCCGCGCGAGGCGCTGAAGGAACTGGATCTGCTGCTGCTGGACGAGGGGCACTGCCTGCGCGACCAGGCCCTGGACATCTGCCGCGAGGCGGGGCGCGAGGCCGGCGCTCCGGTGACCACGAGCGCGGCGGGCCTGTCGACCCTGGTCCAGCTGGTGGCGGGCGGCCTGGGGGTAACGCTGCTTCCCCGTACGGCACTTCGCGTGGAGACGGCCCGCAACGACCTGCTGACGACGGGCTACTTCGCCGACCCGGCGCCGTCGCGGCGCATCGCACTGGCCATGCGGTCGGGGGCCGCGCGGGGGGAGGAATTCGAGGAGTTCGCGGGGGCGCTGCGGGGGGCTATGAGGCTGCTTCCGGTGCGGATCGCGGACCGCTGAGGGCGGTCATGGGCGGGCGGCTTCCAAGATCGCCGCTACGTCGAGGGCGACTTCGGCGCCGATGGACCCGGGAAGAGGGACCTGCTCGCCGGGGGCGTGGACGCGGTGCTTGTCGTATTCGTTGGCGATGGGGTCCTGAAGGACGTGGAGGCGGTCGTGCTTGCGGTCGACGATCACGTAGACCGGGATCTTGGCGATCGCGTATGCGGCCACCTTGGCCTTGAGGTCGGTGTTGTAATTGGACGAGGTGACCTCCAAGACCAAACGGAAGATCGCCGGGTCGTAACAGTTGTCCTGGATGTAGTGATCGCGGTAGTCGGCGTCGACAATCGCCAGGTCGGGGATCGCGTACTCCTCCGGGCCCTCGGGAAGCCATACGCCGAAGGCTTGCACCACTCGCGTCTCTGCCCCGTGTGCGGCCGCGAATGTGAAGGTGAGGTCGGTCAGTGAAACGGCATGTGAGCCGTCGGCGGGCGGTGTCACGATCAGTTGTCCCCCGATGATCTCGACTCGGAAGCCGGGGTTCCGCTCGGAGAGTTCCCTCGCCGCGTCGAGCAGACTGGGCAGCTTGCCTTCATGCGGGTACTCGACCGCTGCGGCAGACATGGCGCCTCCAAGTGGCTGGTGTCGAGAGCATCATCGTAGGCAGAGGTGCTCGAATGTGTCCCGCTCCGCAGCGTTGACCCGTTCGTGGGCTACTCCGTGCGAAGCCCGTCCGGCCGCATCGCGCGCCACAGGATCGGCAGGCTCAAGGCGGTGACGGCGAGGACCGCCGCCGCGGCCGAGCCGGTCAGGGCGGCGAGGGTGAGCCAGTCGACGGTGAAGTCGTGGACGCTGCCGACGAGGCCGAGGAGGAGCAGGCCCAGGCCCAGGCCGCAGACGACCGCGAGGCCCAGGCCCAGGGCGACGGGGACCGCGGTCTGCCAGACGATCGACCAGCCGAGGGTGGCGTGCGGGGTGCCGAAGGCGTTCAGGGCCGACAACAGGCGCCTGCGCTCGTGCAGTTGCCCCAGTACGGAGATCAGCAGGCCGGTGCCGATCAGGGCCATGACGGCGAGCGCGCCGAAGGCCAGGGCGGCGCGGAAGACGGAGTAGGTGGCGAAGGGCGCGAGGGCGCCGCCGGAGGGGGCGAAGACGCCTGTCCGCAGGTCGAAGCGGGCCGCCGCGTTGCGCAGGTGCTCGACCGCGGCCGGGTGGCCGGGGCCGGTCCTCACCCGCGCCTCGATGAGCGGTGAGGGCAGCAGCGTGGGGTCCAGTGCCCCGGGGGTGGCCAGGACGTCGGCGTCTTCCAAGGGGGACGGGCCGAGCCGGAGCGGGACGCGCGGAGCGGTGGCGGGCACGGTCCACGGCGTGGGGGAGCGTGTGCCCTCGCGCGGGCCCAGCAGGAGCCGGGCGCCGGGGCGCGGGGTGTCCGGGGGGATGCCGCCGGGACCTTCGGAGTCCCCGGACGCCTGCGGCAGGAAGACGTCGCCGTCCGCGCACCGGCCGGTCTCGGCCAGCTGCCGCAGCGTGGCGCAGTCGGCGACGGTGACGCGGTACTCCGGTGGGTCCGCGCTCCGGCTGCCCGCGAGGGTCGCCGGGCCGCTCACCGCGCCGTCGACGCTGCGTACTCCCTCGACCGCGCGCAGCCGCTCGAACAGCTCGGGCGCCCGGTCGGCGGGCAGGACCCCGCTCCAGGACTGGACCGTGTAGTGGTCGGTGGGCCGGGGCGTGGGCACCGTCTCGCGCATATCGGCCACCGCCGTTCCCAGCAGGACCTGTACGGCGATGGCGCCGGCCACCGCGACGGTGATCGCGCTGACCGGCCTGGCGGCTGCGGAGCCGCTCAACTGCAGCCGCCGCAGGGCCAGTTGCCAGGACGGCGCACCCCTGCCCGCGCGGGCGGCGACGGCCTGGACCAGCCAGGGCATCAGGGCCGCGACGCCCAGGATCAGCAGGCTCGCGCCCAGTGCGAGCAGGGCGGTGCCCCGGTCGCCGGTGAGTCTGCCCGGCCCGTACAGCGAGAGCAGCACGGCGGCGCCGGTCAGCGGCAGGAGCAGCCGCCACCACAGGCGGCGCCGCCGCTGCGGGCGCGGGCGCACGACCCGCAGCGGCTCGACGGCCACCGTGCGCAGGGCGAAGAGGGTGACGGCGACGGCCGTGACGGGCACCGCGAGAGCGATGAAGGCGGCGAGCCCGGCGTCGGGCGTCACGTCCCGTGCGTAAAAGCGATAGGAGAACAGCTCCAGCCCGGACAGGAGTTGACGGCAGATCAGAAAGACGGCGAGGCCCACCGCGAGCCCCAGCAGGGAGCCCGCCAGCGCCTCGCCCGCGGCGATCCGGCTGGTCGTGGCGCGGTCGGCGCCGACCAGGCGCAGCGCGGCCAGCCGCCGCTCCCGGCGCTCGCCGCCCAGGCGTACGGCGGTGGCGATGAAGACGGCCACCGGCACGAGCAGCGCGACACAGCCCACCACGATCATCAGCAGCATCAGCGGCGGCGGGTCGAAGGGCGGCCGTGCGGACTCGAAGGCCGTGGCGCGCTCGACGGATCCGTCGTCGGTGGGGCGCAGCGCGTCCGAGCCCGCGTAGAACGCCAGCGTCTCGGTTCCGTGCCCGGCCTCGTCGCCGATGCGTCCGGTGACCCGGTAGTCCTGGTAGCGCTCGCGCAGCAGTGCGCCGCCGGGCGAGGCGAGCAGCTCGGCCAGCGCGGGGGTGACCACCATCTCGCCGGGGCGCGGCAGCCGGTCCAGGCCCGGTGGTACGGGGGCCGCGGGGCCCTCCGGCTTCAGCAGCACCCCCTGGATCGGCCGGTCCCCGAACGCGCCGTCGGCCCGGCCGACGAGTACCGAGCCGCGGCTCGGGGGCTCCTGCGTGGCCGACGCCGTGCTGGTGAACCGGTCGCGGTCCATGGAGGTGCGGATCGCGTGGGGGATGGAGGCGGCCAGCAGAAGGACGACGACGCCGAGGCCCACGCCGAGCGCGGTCAGCGCCGTACGCAGCCAGCCTTCGCGGCCGCCGACGACGGCGAACCGCACGCCCATGGCGAGGTCCTGGAACCAGCGGGCGGCGGGCCGCCGCGCGTCCTCGGTCATCCTGTCCCCCTCGTGCCCTTTTGCGCTGTCGTCGGCGCCCCGTCACTCCGTCCGCAGGCCGTCGGGGCGCATCATCCGCCACAGCGGCGGCAGGCTGACCGCGGTCACCAGCAGGATCACGCCCCCGCCGATGGCGGCCATGCCCGCCACCACCCACCAGTCCACGAACACCGCGCTCTCGATCATCGCCAGCAGCAGCGAGCCCAGGCCCACCCCGCCCGCGACCGCCAGCGCGAGGCCGAGGACGACGGGCACGGCGGTCTGCCACAGCACCGACCAACCCAGGGTGGAGCGCCGGATGCCGTAGGCGTGCAGGACCGACAACAGGCGCCTGCGCTCGCGCAGTTGCTCGACGGTGGTGATGACGAGCCCGGCGCCGATGAGCACCAGGGTGACCACCGCTCCGGCGAACAGCGCGTTGCGGATGCTGACCAGCTGCTGGTCGTGCGGGTTGTGCAGATAACTGTGCTCCGAGATCGTCGGGTTGATCCGCGTCGCGGTGGTGCGGATGCGCTCCACCACGTCGGGCACCGACGGATCGAAGTCGACCTTCAGCTCCATGTGCGGGCGCTGCATCCGGGAGAGGTCGATCGCGCCCGGGGTGGCCAGTACGCCGCCGCCGAGGAAGAGGAGGCGGTCCTCCTCGGACTCCTTGGCCTTGACCGTGCGGGCCGAGGCGGGGATGGTCCACAGCCGGGGCGGTCCCATGTCCTCGACTCCCTCGTTGGGGTTGAGGTTGAGGCGGGCGCCGGGCTTGGCGAACAGCGCGTCGGCGGAGCGGGCGGGGGACGGCGTGACCAGGTCGTCGGTCACGAAGACATCGCCGTCCTTGCAGGAGCCGATGTGGGCCAGCTCGCGCAGCTGGGTGCAGTCGCCGACCTTGATCGCCTCGGTCAGCACATTGCGGTAGTCCCCGCCGGGGCCGCCGACGTCCCGCACCCGGCCGTTGTCGCCCTCCTTGCCGCCCCACCCCTGGATGTAGCCGCGCGCCTGCCGTACGCCCTCGGTGGCCCGCAGTTCCTTCAGCGCCCGCTGTGCCTCCGGCCAGTTCGTCGCGTACCCGCCGAGGGCCAGCTGGGGACGGAGGTTGGCCTCGGCGTAGGAGCTCTGGTAGCCGATCTGCATGCCGGTGAGCAGCATGTGGACGGCGATGGCGCCGGTGACGGCGACGGTGATGCCGCTGACCGCGCGGGTGGCCGCGCCGCTGCTGAGCTGCAGGCGGCGCACGGCCAGCTGCCAGGGCACCGGACCGCGGCCGTGCAGCCGGCCCACCACCGCCTCCACCAGCCACGGGAGCAGCGCCGTCACACCCAGGAGCAGCAGTACCGCGCCGGTCACCAGGCCCAGCGAGGTCAGCGCGTCCGTGGCGTACTGCATCTGCCCGATCATCGGCAGCAGCAGGGCCAGGCCCGCCAGCGGCAGCAGCACCCGCCACCACAGGCGGCGCCGTCTGACGGGCCGGTTGCGTACGAGACCGAGCGGTTCGGCGGTGACCGCGCGCTGGGCGAGCAGCGTCACCACGATCGACATCAGCGGCACCAGGGCCGCGATCGCGCCGGCCAGCAGCGGGTCGGGCGTGACGTCGGTGGGGAAGACGTTGATGTTCCACAGCGTGACGACCATCGCCAGCTGCCGCAGTGCGAAGAAGAGCGCCACACCGGCCACCAGGCCGAGCAGGGAGCCGAACAGCGCTTCTCCCGCGGCCATCCGGCGGGTGCTGCGGACGGTGGCGCCGACCAGGCGCAGCGCGGCCAGCCGTTGTTCGCGGCGCTCGCCGCCGAAGCGGATGGCGGTGCCGATGAAGACCATGACGGGCGTCAGCAGCACCACGCAGCCCATGATGACCAGCACCATCAGCGGGGCGCGCAGCGGTTCGCGCTCGAATTCCCGGCCGAAGTGGGCGGTGCGGTAGCCGTCGCCGACGCGCAGGGTGTCGCTGCCCGCCAGAAAGGTCAGTTCGGCGGGGCCGAGCAGACCCTCGTCGCCGATGGTGCCGACGTTCTTGTACGGGATCCGCTCGCGCAGCAGCTCGTTACCGGGGTCGTCCAGCAGCTTCTTCAGGGCGGGGGAGACCAGCATCTGCCCGGGGCCGGGGAGCTTGTCCACGCCCGGCGGCCGGGGCGGGTGCTTCCCGTCGGGCCGCACGATCCGGCCCTGGATGCCCTGGCCCTCGAAGGTGGTCTGCGCCCTGGCGAAGACGATGGTGTTGTCGGCCCGGTCGACCGTGTAGAGCTGGCCGCCGACGGTCTCGCGGGCCTTGTCGCGGGCGTGCGTGGCGGCGAGCAGGTTCGGTACGGAGGCGCCCACCAGCATGACGGCCACGCCCAGGCCGACGCCCACCGCCGTCAGGACCGTACGGAACCAGCCCTCCCGGCCGCCGGTCCAGGCGAAGCGCATACCCATGGTCAGGTCGCGCAGCCAGGCGGCCGGGCCGGTGGGGGGAGTCGCGCGAGACATGGTGCGAATCGTACTTTTTGCCGCGTCCTTGCCCGGGGCTTCGCCACCCTTGGTGGCGCGGTCGCCGAGCAGGGTCATATGAGGCCCGCCAGCATGTCCTTGATCTTGCCGTCGCGGACGATGACCTCGCGGTCGGAGTAGGCGGCGACGCGGGTTTCGTGGGTGACCAGGACGACGGCGGCGTTGGTGTCGCGGGCGGCGTCGGTCAGCAGCGTCATGACGCGTTCGCCGTTGAGGGAGTCCAGCGCGCCGGTGGGCTCGTCCGCGAAGATGACGCGGGGGTGGCCCGCCAGGGCGCGGGCGACGGCGACGCGCTGTCCCTGCCCGCCGGAGATCTCGCCGGGGCGCTGGGTGCGGACGCCCTCGACCTCCAGGCGCTCCAGCCAGGACAGCGCGTGGGCCTCGGCCGCCTTGCGCTTGGCGCCGTTCAGGCGCAGCGGCAGGGCGACGTTCTCCAGGCAGGTCAGCTCCGGGACCAGCTGGCCGAACTGGAAGACGAAGCCGAAGTCGGTACGGCGCAGCGCGCTGCGCTCGGCGTCGCTCAGATCCGTCACCACACGGTCGCCGTAGCGGACCGTGCCGGAGTCCGGGCGGATGATCCCGGCCAGACAGTGCAGCAGGGTGGACTTGCCGGAGCCGGAGGGGCCCATCACCGCCACCACCTCGCCGGGGTGGACGGAGAAGTCCACCCCGTCGAGCGCGGGCGTGGGGCCGTACGCCTTGTGCAGCGACTCGGCGGCCAGCAGGGAACCGGCGGGGGTCATGCGCGCACCGCCGCCGCGAGCTTGTCCAGACGGGCCGTGGTCAGCTCCAGCCAGCGCAGATCGGCCTCCAGGTGGAACAGTGCGTGGTCGCAGATGAGTTGATCGGCCAGATCGCCCTTGCGCTTGCGCTCGGTCAGGCCGCGCATCAGCCGCAGATGCTCGGTGCGCTGGGTGTCCAGCAGCTCGGCGGCGTCGCGCTCGGTCAGCAGCGCGAGAACGACCTTGGTGTAGAGCGTGGACTGCAGATACGGCTCGGGCTTCTCCGGGCGGGCCAGCCACTGGGCGACATCGGTGATGCCGGCGTCGGTGATGGCGTAGCGCTTGCGCTCGGGACCGGCGCCCGCCTCCACGCCGTCCACTTCGACCAGGCCGTTCTTCAGCAGCCGGGACATGGTCGAGTAGACCTGCCCGTAGTGCAGCGGGCGGTCGTGGCCGAAGTGTTCGTCGAAGGCCCGCTTGAGGTCGTAGCCGTGACGAGGGCCGGACTCCAGGAGGCCCAGCAGCGTATGACCGATTGACATGCCGACCACCTTACTTCGGGAGTGTGTTCATGGTGTATACGCGCCTTGTATAGCCAATCCGCCGCCGCGGCAAGGCCCTGGGCGCTCAGGGCCCGAGGCCTCACTCCGTACGCAGGCCGTCGGGGCGCATCAGGCGCCACAGGGGCGGCAGGCTGAGCAGGGTGACGGCCAGGACCAGCCCGGCGCCGGTGCCCATCAGCGGCCAGATCACCGAGTAGTCCATGCCGGTCTTGCCGACCATCCGCAGCAGGACGTACGCGAGGCCCAGGCCGGTGGCGGCCGCGAGGGCGAGCCCGAGGCCGACCGGCAGCGCGGTCTGCCACAGCACCGACCAGCCCAGGGTGGCCCGGCGGGTGCCGAAGGCGACCAGGACCGACAGCAGCCGGCGCCGCTCGCGCAGCTGCTCCAGGGTGTTGACGAGCATGCTGGTCGCGATCAGCAGCATGGTCGCGATGGAGGCGACCAGCAGGCCCCGGCTCACACTGGCGAAGCGGGGGTCGGTCTCGGTGGCGGTCATCTGGAAGACCCTGGCGGCCGGGTCGATCCGGGCGGCGGTGTTGCGGGCGAACTCCAGGGCGTCCGGCACGTTCGCGTCGACCTGCAGCATGGCCTGGGCCGTGGGGGTGGGCAACTGCCGCACGTCCAGTGCCCCGGTGGTGACGAACAGCCCGTTGGCGACCTGGCCCTGCGGGTCGGGGCGGCCCGCGACGGTGCGCAGCGAGGAGGGGATGCGCCAGGGGCGGAGCGCGCCGACGGGCTTGCCGTCCTCGAAGCGGTTGAAGACCACCGCGGCGCCGGGGCGGGCGACCTTCGGCAGGTCCTCGTCCTGGTAGGAGTTCTTGTCGCCGGTGATGACGAAGGCGTCCCCGTCCTTGCAGGAGGTGACCTTCGCCTTCTCGCGCAGGGTCGCGCAGCTGCCGACCGTGAGGGAGGTGCTGGGCGGGTCCGCCTCGCCCTTGGGCGCGGGGCCGGGGAGGGAGACATGCGACTCGACGGTGGCGAGCACACCGCGCACGCCCTTGGTGGCGCGGAAGTCGTCGATCATCCGCTGTGCGGTGCCGCCGTCCTGGGCCGGGAGCATCACCATCAGCTGGGCGCGGGTGGGGTCCTGCCCCGTCTCCTCGGTATAGCCCTGCGACACGGACGAGAACAGCATCTGCAGCGCGATGGCACCGGCCACCGCCACGGTGATCCCGCTGACCGCGCGGGCGGCGGTGCCACTGCTCAACTGCAGCCTGCGCACGGCCAGTTGCCAGGCGACCGGGCCGCCCTTGAGCCGGGCCACCACAGCCTCGACCAGCCACGGCAGCAAAATCGTGACGCCGAGCAGCACCAGCACCGCCCCGGCGCTGATCGGCCAGGTGTTGACCGACCGCGAGGCGGGGTCCACGGTCCCGGACAGCACCAGCAGGGCCAGGCCGGCCAGCGGCACCGGCAGCCGCCACCACAGCCGGCGGCGACGGGGGGTGGCGCTGCGTACGACACCCAGGGGCTCGATGGTGATACCGCGCAGTGCCAGGAGCGTGACGGCGACGGCCGCGGCGGGCACGGCCACCACGATCAGGGCCGCGAGCGCGGGGACCGGGGTCAGGTCGGAGGGGAAGGCGTTGGCGCTCTCGATGCCGACCTCGCCGATGAACTGCCGCCCCACGAGGAACAGTCCGACGCCCACGACGAGCCCGAGGAGCGAGGCGAACAGCGTCTCTCCGGCGGCGATCCGGCGCGTCATACGGCTGTCGGCGCCGACCAGGCGCAGCGCGGCCAGCCTCCGGTCGCGCCCCTCGCTGCCGAAGCGCACCGCCGTACCGATGAACAGGGCCACGGGCATCAGCAGCACCACACAGCCGACGATGACCAGCACGATCAGGACGGGGTCCAGACCCGTGGCCGGGATCTTCCAGCCGTAGTGGTCGATGCGGGTGGCCGCGCCGTCGCCCGCGAGGGTCTTGGCGTCCACGCCCGCGTAGTAGACGTACTCGTTCGCGTTGAGCAGGCCCGCCTTGCCCACGGTGCCCACGACCTTGTACGGGATCCGCTCGCGCAGCAGTTCGCTGCCGGGGTCGTCCAGCAGCTTCTTCAGGGCGGGGGAGGCCACCATCTCGCCGGGGCCGGGGATCTGGTCCACGCCCGGCGGGAGGGGCGGGCGGCTGCCGTCCGGGGACAGCTGGGTGCCGCTGATGCTGGTGCCGCGGAAGTCGGTGCCGGTGGTGCGGAACTGCAGGGTGGTGTCGGAGGGGCGGGGGTCCGTCTCGGCGGTGCCGGGGCGGCGGGCGTCGGCGCGCTCGTTGCGGTTGTCCATCAGGGTCGGTACGGAGGTGGCCCCCAGCAGCAGGGCCACGCCGAGGCCGACGCCGATGGCGGTCAGGGCCGTACGCACCCAGCCCTCGCGCCCGCCGCCGACGGCGAAGCGCACGCCCATGGCCAGGTCGCGGAGCCAGGTGGCGGCGCGCGGCGGGGCGGCGGGGTCCGGGTCCTGGCGGCCCTGGCGTTCGTCGAGGAGGGTCATGCGGAGGCCGCCAGTTCCTTGATCTTGCCGTCGCGGACGACGATCTCGCGGTCGGAGTAGGCGGCGACGCGGGTTTCGTGGGTGACCAGGACGACGGCGGCGTTGGTGTCGCGGGCGGCGTCGGTCAGCAGCGTCATGACGCGTTCGCCGTTGAGGGAGTCCAGCGCGCCGGTGGGCTCGTCCGCGAAGATGACGCGGGGGTGGCCCGCCAGGGCGCGGGCGACGGCGACGCGCTGTCCCTGCCCGCCGGAGATCTCGCCGGGGCGCTGGGTGCGGACGCCCTCGACCTCCAGGCGCTCCAGCCAGGACAGCGCGTGGGCCTCGGCCGCCTTGCGCTTGGCGCCGTTCAGGCGCAGCGGCAGGGCGACGTTCTCCAGGCAGGTCAGCTCCGGGACCAGCTGGCCGAACTGGAAGACGAAGCCGAAGTCGGAGCGGCGCAGCGCGCTGCGCTCGGCGTCCGGCATCTCGGTGAGCAGGTGCTCGCCGTAGCGGACCGTGCCGGAGTCCGGGCGGATGATCCCGGCCAGGCTGTGCAGCAGGGTGGACTTGCCGGAGCCGGAGGGGCCCATCACCGCGACCACCTCGCCGGGGTGGACGCAGAAGTCCGCGCCGTCGAGCGCGGGGGTGGGTCCGTACGCCTTGTGCAGCGCACGGGCCTCTAGCAGGGAACCGGCCGGGGTCATAGCGGAGCCTTCGGGAGTACGGGCAGGGAGCGCCACGAGGTGGGCATGTCACGTACTCTACATCAGGTGTATACACGTGATGTATAGCCGTTCTGTCGACGGGGTCCGCTCCCGGCCGCTACCGCTCACCTTCCCCCGATGCCGTCGGGTCCTCCGGCTCCGGCGCCCTGCCTGCCTTCGGCGGGCGCCCGCGGCGGGGTATCGCCCCCGCGTCCCTGGGCAGCCGTCCCGCGTCCGCGAGCGCCTTGCGCAGCAGGAACTCGATCTGCGCGTTGGCGCTGCGCAGTTCGTCGTTCGCCCAGCGCGCCAGCGCGTCGTGCACCAGCGGGTCCAGCCGCAGCAGCACCTGCTTGCGCTGCTGCGGCCGCCGCCCCCGTTTGTCGGGGCCGTCCTCGCTCACTGGTAGAGCGATCCGGTGTTCAGCACGGGCTGGGCGGCCCGGTCACCGCACAGCACCACCATCAGATTGCTCACCATGGCCGCCTTGCGCTCCTCGTCCAGCTCGACGATGTCCTGCTCGCTGATCCGCGCCAGCGCCATCTCGACCATGCCGACCGCACCCTCGACGATCTGCTGACGGGCCGCCACGACCGCTCCGGCCTGCTGGCGCTGGAGCATCGCCGAGGCGATCTCGGGAGCGTACGCGAGGTGGCTGAAGCGGGACTCGATGATCCGCACACCGGCCGCCTGGACGCGGGCGGTCAGCTCGACCGCGAGCTTCTCGGTGATCTCCTCGGCGTTGCCGCGCAGGGAGAGGCCGTCCTCCTCGTGGGCGTCGTAGGGGTACTCGATGGCGATGTGCCGCACCGCGGCCTCGGTCTGGGTGGCGACGAACTCCAGGAAGTCGTCCACCTCGAAGAGCGCCTGGGCGGTGTCCTCCACCTTCCACACGACGATCGCGGCCAGCTCGATCGGGTTGCCGTAGGCGTCGTTGACCTTCAGCACCGCGGTCTCGTGGTTGCGCACGCGGGTGGAGATCTTCTGGGAGCTGGTGAGCGGGTTGACCCAGCGCAGGCCGTCCTGGCGGATCGTGCCGACGTAGCGCCCGAAGAGCTGGATGACCCGGGCCTCGCCGGGCGCGACCATCTTCACGCCGCTCATGCAGAACAGCGAGGCGAAGAAGAGCAGGATGCCGACGATGACGAGCGGGGCCCCGATGCCCGCCTTGCCGCCGTTGGCCACCACGCCGCCCACGATGGCCAGCGCGATGCCCGCGAAGACCCCGAGGACGGTCAGCAGCAGTCCGAGGCCGCCCGCGATGCTGTGCGCCGGGGTCTCGCGGACCTGCGGCTCGGGCATCTCGGGGGCGTCGGCCACAAGGTCGTCGGCCGGTCGGCCGGCCGGAGTCTGGTCGGTCATGGGCTTCCCCGTTTCTGATGTCACTGGTCTAGCAAACTGATATCAGTTTAAGGGTTCTCTTAGGTGGGTGCGCAAGTCTTGGCTGATGGTTGCCCGGCGGTTCCCCCCGAGTCGGGTGCTCTTTGTCACGTCCGTAAAAGCCTTGATCGATGAGTATTTGGTGACAGATGCGGTGTTAGCTTCGTGAGCTGAGTTATTGGGGGCGGAACGACTGGAGTTACTGGAGCGATGGGCCGAGCGGACGCGAGACGGGCGCGGCAGGGGAGCGCCCGCCGGGCAAAACCGACGTCGAGGAAGGCGTCGAGGTCGAGGAAGTCGAAGACGAAGAAGACCGGCATACGCCGCTTCTTCACCTGGAAGAAGCTGGTCGGCGCGTTCTTCGCGGTGTGCCTGCTGGGCATTTTGGGCTTCATCGGGCTGTACCTGTACGTGGACGTACCCAAGGCCAACGCGCAGGCGGAGGCCCAGAGCAACACCTACCGGTACTCCGACGGGTCGATCATGGTCCGCCGAGGCGAGGTCAACCGGGAGAACGTCCCGCTGTCCAAGATCCCCAAGCCGGTCCAGGACGCCTTCGTCGCCGCCGAGAACAAGACCTTCTACGACGACTCCGGCGTCGACCTGAAGGGCACCGCCCGCGGCATCCTGAACACCGTCATGGGCAAGGGCAAGCAGGGTGGCTCCACCATCACCCAGCAGTGGGTCAAGAACTACTTCCTGAGCCAGGAGCAGACGGTCAGCCGCAAGCTCCAGGAGATCATCATCTCCCTCAAGGTGGACAACAAGTACAGCAAGCAGGACATCCTCGCCGGCTACATCAACACCAGCTTCTACGGCCGTAACGCCTACGGCATCCAGGCCGCCGCCCAGGCCTACTACGGCGTCGACGCCGACAAGCTCAATGTCTCGCAGGGCGCCTACCTCGCCTCCCTGCTCCAGGCGCCCAGCCAGTACGACTGGGCCGTGGCCAGCGCGGCCGGCAAGAAGCGGGTCCAGGAGCGCTGGGCCTACGCGCTGGACAACATGGTCGAGATGAAGTGGCTCACCGCCCAGGAGCGGGCCAAGCAGAAGTTCCCCGTGCCCATCAAGCCCAAGCCCGCCCCGGGTCTTGAGGGCCAGGTCGGCTACTTCGTCGAGGCCGCCAAGAACGAGCTGATCAAGCAGGGCGTCGACGAGAAGGAACTGGCCGCCGGCGGCTGGACCATCAACCTCGGCATCGACGAGAAGAAGCAGAAGGCGCTGGAAGCGGCGGCGAAGGAAGGCTTCACCGACCTCCTCAAGCCCGACAGCCGCAAGGTCGACAAGGACGCCCAGCTCGGCGCCGCCTCGGTGGACCCCAAGACCGGCCACATCGTGGCGATGTACGGCGGTCAGGGCTACACCAAGCACTACACCAACAACGCGCTGCGCCAGGACTACCAGCCCGCCTCGACCTTCAAGCCGGTCGTGCTGGCCTCCGCGTTCAAGAACAAGTCCGTCACCCAGGACAAGCAGCCGATCACGCCCGACACGATCTACAACGGCACCAACAAGCGGCCGGTCAAGGGTCCGGGCGGCGGTGGCTACGCGCCGGAGAACGAGGACCAGTACAGCCCGCCGGGCGACGGCTCGATCTCGGTCCAGAAGGCCACCAACAAATCCGTGAACACCGTCTTCGCGCAGATGATCGTGGACGTGGGCATGGACAAGGTCAAGGACACCGCGGTCAGCCTCGGCATGAGCGACAAGATCGTGCCCCGGCCCGCGATGGCGCTCGGCTCGATGGGCGCCAGCCCCCTGCAGATGGCCGGGGTCTACGCCACCTTCGACGCCCACGGCAAGAAGGTCACCCCGACCCTGGTCACCTCCGCCGAGCGCAACGGCGAGGTGAAGTACAAGCCCAAGGACCCGGTCGGCGACGAGGTCATCGACGCCAAGACGGCCGACACCGTCACCTCCGTCCTCAAGGGCGTGGTCGACGACGGTACGGGCGCGGTGGCCAAGAACACCGACTACGACGTCGTCGGCAAGACCGGTACCTCCGACAACAACAAGTCGGCGTGGTTCGTGGGCTACACCCCCACGCTGGTCACGGCGGTCGGCATGTTCGGTGAGGCCCCCGAGACCGCGGGCAAGGTCCGCCAGGGCGACCAGGTCCCGCTGTACGGCGTGGGCGGCGAGGAGCGCGTCAACGGTGGCGGTTTCCCGGCCAAGGTCTGGAAGGCGTACACCGAGGAGGCCCTCGGCGGCGCGGCCAACGAGCGGTTCGACCTGGACACCGACCTCGGTGCCGGGGTGCCCCCGCCGCACATCCCCGCGCAGACGCCGTCCAGGACCCCGTCCCAGACCCCGTCGCGCACCCCCTCTCAGACGCCCTCGCAGACGCCGTCCCGTACGCCGACGCAGACGCCTCCGACGAAGACGCCGCCCACCCAGACCCCGCCGACGCACACGCCGCCGACGAACACGCCCACCAACACCCCCAGTCCCCCCTCGCCACCGGCCAGCGGCGGCCAGACCGGCGGCGACGACTCCGACGGCCTACCGGACCTGAACTGACCCGCACCACCCGCACCACCACCGACGCGGCCCGGCGCGTGGGGACGGCGGGACTTCTCCAGCGGACCGGTTCAGCCGCCGTTGACCTTGGCGGCGATGCGGTCGCCGATCTCCTTGTCGATGTTGCGCCAGTACTGCAGGGCGCGGGAGAGGACCGGGGCGGAGACGCCGGCCTTGAGGTGGCCGGAGACATTGCCGACCAGGCGCTCGCGCTGAGCGTCGTCCAGGACCTGGCGCACCATCGTGCCGGGCTGGCTCCAGTCGTCGTCCTCGCGGTGCAGCTTGTAGGCCTCGCGCACCATCTCGCCCGCCGCGGCCCAGCCCGCGATCTCGCCGAAGCGCTGGGTGTCGGCCGACGGGCCGCCGTACGAATTGGGCGCGTACGGGCGGGCCGCGCTGGAGGGCTCGTAGCGCATCGGGCCGTCCTTGGCGTACGAACTCACCGCGGAGTGCGCCTTGTTGGGCGGCAGCTGCGCGTAGTTGGGGCCGATGCGGTAGCGGTGCGTGTCCGGGTAGGAGAACAGCCGGCCCAGCAGCATCTTGTCCGGCGAGGGGCCGATGCCCGGCACGAGGTTGGACGGCTCGAAGGCCGCCTGCTCGATGTGGACGAAGAAATCCTCCGGGTTCCTGTCCAGCGTCATCCGCCCGACCTCGATCAGCGGGTAGTCGCCGTGCGGCCACACCTTGGTCAGGTCGAAGGGGTTGAAGCGGTAGTCCGCCGCGTCCTCGAACGGCATGACCTGGACGTGCATCGTCCAGGTGGGGGCGTTGCCGGCGGCGATCGCGTCGAAGAGGTCGCGGCGGTGGAAGTCCCCGTCCGTACCGGCCAGTTCATCGGCCTCGGCCTGCGGGAGGAACTCGATGCCCTGGTCGGTCTTGATGTGGTACTTCACCCAGAACTTCTGGCCGCCGCCGTTGATCCACATGTACGTGTGGGAGCTGTAGCCGTTCATGTGGCGCCAGGTCCTGGGGATGCCGCGGTCGCCCATCAGCCAGGTGACCTGGTGCGCCGACTCCGGCGAGAGCGTCCAGAAGTCCCACTGCATGTCGTTGTCGCGCAGCCCGTTGTCCGGGCGGCGCTTCTGGGAGCGGATGAAGTCCTGGAACTTGATAGGGTCACGGACGAAGAAGACCGGGGTGTTGTTGCCGACCAGGTCGTAATTGCCGTGCTCCGTATAGAACTTCAGGGCAAAGCCGCGCGGGTCGCGCCAGGTGTCCGGGCTGCCCTGCTCGCCCGCCACCGTCGAGAAGCGGGCCAGCATCTGCGTACGCTTCCCCGGCTGGAAGAGGTCCGCCTTGGTGAACTGGCTTACGTCATTGGTGACTTCGAACGTCCCGTACGCGCCGCCGCCCTTGGCGTGAACCACCCGCTCGGGCACCCGCTCGCGGTTGAACTGGGCCATCTTCTCGATGAGGTAGTGGTCCTGGAGCAGGATCGGGCCGCTGTCACCGATGGTCAGCGAGTGCTCATCGCTCTCCACCGGGATTCCGGCGTTGTTGGTGGTGTACGGGACCTGCGAGGAGCTGGTCATGGCAGAACGCCTCCCGTCGCATGGGGTGGGGGTCAGTCCCTGAGTCCACCCAAGCAGTCAACGCCGCCGACGGCATGTCGGCAACCGTTGGATGCCGTCCAGTTTCGGACGGCATCCGAGAGGCAGGCCTCGGCGGGGCCCCGGACCGGACGCGAGCCGTGGCGCCCGCGTCAGCAGGGCGCGCCCTTCGTCGGCTTACGGCGCCGCCCGGCGCCTACGGCATGGCCAGTTCGAACCACACCACCTTCCCCGTGCTCAGGCGGGTGGCGCCCCAGCGGCGGGCCAGGCGGTTGACGAGGTAGAGGCCGCGGCCGCCCTCGTCGGAGGGGCGGGCCTGGCGCAGGCGGGGGAGCTGGGGGACGTCGTCGCCGACCTCGCAGCGCAGGACGTCGGTGCGCAGCAGGCGGAGCGTGATGGGGCGCTCGGCGTACCGTACGGCGTTGGTGACCACCTCGCTCACCAGCAGCTCGACCTGGTCGGTCAGCTCCTCCAGGTCCCAGCGGGCCAGCGCGCGCCGGGCCAGCCGTCTGGCCTGTCCGGCGGTCTGCGCCTTGGGGTCCAGGTACCAGTACGCCACGTCGCTCGGCGCGATCCCGTCGAAGCGGGCGGCCAGCAGCGCGATGTCGTCGTCCCGGTCGCCGGGCCCGAGCATGTCCAGGACCTCGTCGCACAGCGGCTCCAGCGGCGGCGGGTTGGGCCCGGTGAGCCGGGCCGTCTCCGTCAGGCGCTCGCGCAGCTGCTCTATGCCGGTCCAGACGTCGCGGATACGGGACTCGACCAGGCCGTCGGTGTAGAGCACCAGCGTGGCGCCGGCCGGGGCGTCCAGCTCGACCGCCTCGAAGTCCACCCCGCCCACCCCGATCGGGGCACCCGGCGGCACCCGCAGCACCTCGGCGCGCCCGCCGCGGTGCAGCATCACGGGCGGCGGATGGCCCGCGTTGGCCACGATGATCCGGTGCGCCACCGGGTCGTAGACCGCGTACAGGCAGGTCGCCATCCGGTCCGAACCCAGCCGCTGCGCCTGCTCGTCCAGGTGGTGCAGCACCTCCTGCGGCGGCAGGTCCAGACCCGCCAACGTCTGCGCGGTGGTGCGCAGTTGGCCCATGATGGCGGCGGAGGTCATGGAGTGGCCCATCACGTCGCCGACCACCAGGGCCACCCGGCTGCCCGGCAGCGGGATCGCGTCGTACCAGTCGCCGCCCACCCGCGCCGTCTCGGCGGCGGGCAGATAGCGGCTGGCGAGCCGTACGCCCGTCGGCTGCGGCAGCGAGTCGGGCAGCATGGTGCGCTGGAGTGCGTCGGCGATGTAGGCCTCGCGCCCGTAGAGCACCGCTTTGTCCACGCCCAGCGCGGTATGCGTGGCCAGCTGCGCGGCCACCAGCAGATCGTCGGCCTCGAAGGCCGGACGGTCGGGCCGCCGCAGGAAGACCGCGGCGCCGATCACCCTGCGCCGCCCGCGCAGCGGCGCCAGGATCACCCGGTGCCCGCCCGGCAGCCGCGTCTGCGGCCCCAGCAGCTCCGGCAGGGCCGTACGCGCCGCCTGCGCCTCGCCGAACAGCGGGCGCACCCCGCGCAGCACCTCCGCCAGCGGCCCGCCGGGGCGCACCTCGGCCAGCTCGGAGGCGCCGCTGCCCATCATCGCGCCGAGATCGGGCTGTGCGGGCAGCATCGGCAGCCGCCCGCCGCTGGTGTCCAGCTCCTCGGGGATACGGTCGGTGCGCCGCAGCCGCAGCACCACGGGCCCGGTCGGCCGCTCGTCGCCCACCGGCAGCGGGTCGCGCAGATACACCAGGATCGCGTCGGCGAAGGTGGGCACCGTCGCCCGGCACAGCCCCAGCACGATCTCGTCCAGGTCGATACCGCGGGCGATGCGCCGGGTGGCGGCCCCGATGAAGCGCAGCCGGTCGCCGCCCGCCTGGCGTGCGGCGGCGGTCTCGGGGCTCTCGCCGGGCTGGGCGGGGTGCGCCGAGCGCGCGGGCGGGGTCTGGGTGCGCCCCGGCTCCTCCGGCGCGGGCGCCCCCGCGTCCGGAGCGCGGTCGCGCGAAGCGCTCGGTGCGGGTACGCCGTCGCGCGCCCTCGCCGGCCCGCCGTCCCGGGGGCGGCCGATGCCGTCCCCGCCCGTCCTGGTCTCCTCGCGCTGTCCGCCGTCGCGGTCCGCGCCCTCGCCCCGTCCTGCGGGCCCGCGCGCGGGTCCGCACTCCGGCGTCTGGCCCCTGACCCCGGGCGCCCCGGCGCAGTCCCCGGTCACACCCCTCGCCTGCCCCTGGAGGGCCGCGGCATGCGCGGCGTCGTGGTCGGTGCCGTCCGGGCCCGCGTTCCGCGGGGCTCGGCCCTCGGTGTCCAGGGGCGCGCGGC